>SLSH01000374.1 GCA_007130555.1 Bacteroidales bacterium | reverse complement strand
GAGTCAATCTCCTTATTTAGTATTTCTCGAGGTAACCGATATTCCGGAATAGCACAAGTAAGCATACCTCCCGGTATTTTTTCTTTTTCAAAAATCGTAACTTTATATCCTTTTAAAGACAGATAATGTGCCGCTGTCAAGCCTGATGGGCCTGCACCTATTACCGCCACTTTGCATGCATCATTCTTCGCTGGTTTGACTTCTGCTTTGTATTTAGATGGGTCAACCTGATCTACAACAAATCTCTTCAGAGCGCGTATCGCGATAGTATCTCCACCTGTAGTACCGATTTTACAAGCACTTTCGCACGGATGGTCGCATACACGGGCACAAGCTGAAGGAAATGGATTTGCCTGACGAATGGTCATATAAGCTCCTTCATAGTCGCCTCTGGCAATTTCTGCTACATAATGCCAGACTTCTGTACCTACCGGGCAAGAATTTTGACATGTTACGCCCACTAATTCCTTGCAAGTTCCTGCAGGACAACGCCTGTCGAATACATGTGCTTCATATTCTTCTTTGAACCATTTCATCGTACTTAGAAATGGATTGGGTGCAGTTTGACCCAAACCACAAAGAGATGTATCCTTTATAACCTTAGATAGAACTTGAAGATTTTGAATTCCTTGAAACCTGAGTAGTGCATCGGCTTCAGTTTCACCTTTACGGTTTCTGGTAATAGATTCTAAAATTTCCAACATCCTTTTGGTACCTTCGCGACATGGAATACATTTTCCGCAACTTTCTTTCTGAATAAAATCCAAAAAGAACTTGGCAACATCTACCATGCAGGTATTTTCATCCATAACCACAAGTCCCCCTGAACCCATCATTGCTCCCACTTCAAGTAGTGATTCGTAATCTATCTGAATATCAAGATTTTGTTCTGTGATACAACCACCTGAGGGACCTCCAATCTGTACGGCTTTGAATTTTTTATTATTCATTATGCCTCCGGCGATGTCGTAAATAATTTCCCTTATTTTGGTTCCCATTGGAATTTCTACAAGTCCTGCAAGGGCTATTTTTCCTGAAAGTGCAAACACTTTTGTCCCTTTACTTTTTTCTGTTCCGGTAGAAGCAAACCAGTCGGCTCCATTGGCAAGAATTTCTGAAACATTAGCGAAAGTTTCAACATTATTAATTACTGTTGGCTTCTCAAATAAACCGCTTGTAGTAGGGAAGGGAGGTCTTGGTCTTGGCATCCCTCTTTTTCCTTCTATACTGTGCATAAGTGCAGTTTCTTCGCCACAGACAAATGCGCCTGCTCCCTTTTTTATCTTTATTTCAAAATCAACACCTGTTTCAAAAATATTGTTACCAACTAATTTGTATTCTTTAGCTTGTTCAATAGCTGTTTCAAGACGTTGTATTGCAAGCGGGTACTCAGCTCTTATGTAGATATATGCTTTTGTAGCACCGATTGCATAAGCACCTATAGCCATTCCTTCGATAAGTCTGTGAGGATCGCCTTCAATTACAGCTCTGTCCATGAATGCTCCGGGGTCGCCCTCGTCAGCATTGCAAACAAGATACTTCTGGTCGCTTTTTTCAGCATTGGCAAACTTCCACTTACGTCCTGTAGGGAAACCACCACCGCCCCTGCCTCTGAGACCGCTTTTTTCAATTATATCACAAATTTCTTCAGGTGTGTGTGTGCTAATTGCCTTGATGTAACTTTTATAACCGCCGCGAGCTATATACTCTGCTATGTCAACAGGATTAATTATACCACAGTTCTTTAAAACTAATCGTTTCTGTGGACCAAAGAACGGATGTTCATCAATAAATCTTGTTTCTTTCCATGATTTAGCTCCGGGAGTTCTGAACTGTCCTAATAGATACTCCTTTGGTACTTCAAGCTGGAAAATGCTATCCAATAATGTCTCTACATTGTCTTCTGTTATATTTTGAAATGAAATTCGATTATATTCCAGTAGTTGAATATCCATTATTGGTTCTACAGCGCACAGCCCTATACATCCTGTTTCAATTATTTTTGCCTTGATATTTTTTTCTGTAATGTATTTATTTACAGCTTCAAGAGTTTTTCCTGCGCCGGCACCAAGTCCGCATGTGCCTGCTCCAACGTAAATTACGGGTTCTTCAATTTTATCATGACGTAAAATTGAAATTTGCTCTAACAGATTACTGTCTTTTGAGTTATTTGAATAATCTCTCAAAACCTCATCTATAAGAAAATCTTTAATTAAATTATTATTATTTGTTTTCATAATGATTCTATATTTTCAGTTTTTTCTAAATTACGATAATGATCTAAAATTTCTTTTATTGATTTGCCGGTAACTTTAGTATGAAAGGTTCCATTGATTGAAATTACCGGTGCCAGTCCGCAAGCTCCTATGCAGTAAACAACTTCAAGACTGAATAAACCATCTCTAGTTGTTAGCCCAGACTTAACGCCAATATTTTTCTCAATTTCTTCTATGACGGTAGCAGAGCCCAGCACATGACATGCGGTACCACGACAAACCTGAATATGATATTTACCTAGCGGTATAAATCTAAATTGGTTATAAAATGTAGCTACTCCAAAAATTTTACTTGTCGGCATATTTATATGTTTACCGACCTCTACAACAGCATCTTTAGATAAATATCCATCATCTTGCTGAATGTCTTGCAAAATGGGAATCAAATTTTCTTTACTACCTTCAGGATAATTCTTCAATATATTCTGTACATTCGTTTTCATTTTTTTTATTTTTTTGAATTTTTACTAAATATGCTTTTTAATTTCTTCAATTATCTTATTAGCATCAACCGGTTTTCTAATAAATCCGCGAACCTGAAACCAGTGTGTT
Organism: Bacteroidales bacterium; assembly: GCA_007130555.1. Taxonomy (GTDB): domain Bacteria; phylum Bacteroidota; class Bacteroidia; order Bacteroidales; family ML635J-15; genus SLSH01. Next base: position 3,629 of record SLSH01000374.1, on the reverse strand, counting down.
TTTCCATCTTCTCCTTTGTAGTCAATACCCGCAGAACCGTCTGTAATGTTTTTTACCAATAATACTTGTAAGTCCCTAAAATTCGGGTCTTTTCTGAACTCTCTTGCCATCTCCTGAACACTGGCTTTTGACGTAACCAGAATATCAATTGAAGATTGAATTAAAAACGGGATGCTTTTAAACTCAGGACTACTCAGCATTTCTTGTGCAAGTTCAAACCCCTCATAATGAGTTGTCATCATAACATCCAAAATTGCAAGATCAGGCTTTTCGTTTCTAAGCTTTTCAAGTGCTTCGGTTTTATTAATTGCCGAAATTACTTCATAACCCTCTTTGTTCAAGATGGCTTTTACCATTGTGATAACATCAATGTCATCATCTACGATTAAAATTCTTTTAGTTGTTTCCATAATACATAATTTTTTAATATTAATAATTTTATTTTTTTACCTCAATATTTCAATCTTTTTCCTGATGTAAATTTACTATAGATGATTTGTCAGAACAAGAGAGCAATGTCCTGTTCTTACCGGTATTAATTATCTGTATTTTCGGACTTTAAACCGATACTTTTCTGCAATTTTTCGGCATAAAAATATTATCTATATAAAGCAGTATTTTTGTTAGCGTCTAAATATCAGCACAATAGCATTTGTTTGTCAGAATGATTTTTGAGAGGAGAAAATATTTTATATAAATTTTTAAACTTCATATAAGGATAGAAAAAAAAATATTCAGAGAAAAGACTCGTTGTGAAATTTTGCACAGAAAATCGATTATTTTTCGATTATCTATGCAAAAAACATTATCTTTGTGAAAAATAATTAGAATTATTATGGAGATATTAAGAGAAATTGGAGCAGTTCCGGTTACAAAGTCGGCACTAATTCCATTATTAAATAATTACAAATCTCCAAAAGATAAAATTTCTGCCTTAATAAAAAACGGAGATATTATTCCATTAAAAAACGGGCTTTATATTTCTGCAGAAAAGTATCGAGATGAAAGAATAAGCTTGGAGCTATTAGCAAATCAAATATACGGACCTTCATATATTTCTTTAGATTCTGCTCTTTCGTTTTATGGAATTATCCCTGAAAAGGTAAATTCTATTAGTTCCATCTGTGTAAAAAGATCCAGATTTTTTGAAAATTCTATTGGTAAATTCCAATATTATCATGCTAAACCCGAATATTTTAAAATAGGAATTGCAAATCATATTACAGAAAATAGAAAAAGTTTTCTTATTGCTTCATTAGAAAAAGCCCTTTGTGATAAAATTGTTTATTCCAGAAATCTTAATATTATATCATTTAAGGCGATTACTACCTACTTGGAAGAGGATTTAAGAGCAGATTTTTCTGCTATTGAAAAAATTGATTATCAAATAATTGAACAATGTATTAAATATGAAGTAAAGACTTGGGAATTAGAACTATTAATGAAATTTTTAAAAAGAATAATCTGATATGAGTATTCTCGACAATATGTTATCAAAGTATAATCTGGCAACCGATGCAGATGTTTATAATGCAATCAGAGAAATAATGCAGGAAATTGCTTTAGCAGGTCTTTATAGAGGAGGATTTTTTAATAAAGCAGCTTTTTACGGGGGTACATGTCTAAGAATTTTTCATAAAATTAATAGATTTTCAGAAGATTTAGACTTTTCTCTTTTACAGAAAAATCAAGATTTTAAACTTGAACCATATTTTAAAGCTCTTTCTATTGAGTTTGAAGCTTTAGGATTGGATATTCAAATTACTCAGAAGGAAAAGAAGCATAGTACAAATATTGAATCAGCATTTTTAAAACCAATAAATGATATTTACTTTTTAAATTTCAAAAGTCAAAAGAACATTAAGATTAAATTTGAAGTTGATACTAATCCTCCTTTAGGCTTTGAGGTTGAAAATAAGTTATTACTCCAACCTTTTTCTTTTTATGTGAATTGCTTTACCCTTCCTGATTTGTTCGCAGGCAAAATGCACGCCTTACTATTTCGAAATTGGAAAAATAGGGTTAAGGGCAGAGACTGGTATGACTTTGAATGGTATGCTCGAAATCGAGTAAAACTAAACCTGTCTCATTTTGCTGAAAGAGCATATCAAACAAATCATTTGAATAAAAACTTTATTGGCAAAGAAGAATTTTTGATTCTTTTAAAAGAAAGAATTAAAAAAGTTGATTTTAGCAGTGCAGCCAAAGAAGTTGCAGTTTTTATTCATAATCCTGAAAGTATTAATATTTGGTCTATAGAGTACTTTTTACAAGTTGCAGGTATGCTTGAATTTAAAAACAGTTAAAATATGGCAAAAAAGAATAAATCAGTTTGAAAAAACCTCCAAAAACAAACAGCTGATAATGGATTAATTGATTCACTTCTTAAGTTTGCCAGAAAATAATATTATCACTAAACAATTATAAAAAATGACTCTAAACGCAGCCAACGAACTTTATAGACAGACACTATTTATATATTTTTGACGTTTTGATTTTATTTCTATAAACTTGTAAAACAGTTATGGTATGTTACCAAAAAACCTCTTAATTTTTACTGTTAGTTTGGCAATATTATTTTCAATTAGTGCAAAATCACAAGATTTGCAGGACACTACATTTTTAATTGAAGAAGTTGTTGTAACAGGTACAAGGGTAGAGTTATCCCGAAACTTAATGCCACAAAACATTACAATAATTAAAGAAAAAGAGCTAAACGAATATCAGGAATCCACTGTTTTTCCATTGTTAAGCAGACGAACGCCGGGAGTTTTTGTAACCGAACATGCAGTTATTGGCTTTGGAGTTGGCAGTAATACCTCTGCGGGTTTAATGACTGTCAGAGGAGTTGGTGGAATTCCCAATACTCAGGTTCTTATGATGGTTGACGGGCATCCGCAATATATGGGACTTTTCGGACATCCTTTGCCTAATTCTTATGTTGCTTCGGATTTAGAGAGAGTTGAAATTTTACGCGGACCCGGGTCAATTTTATATGGTTCAAATGCAATGGGCGGAGTTGTGAATATGATAACAAAAAAACAAAAAGAAAACGGGTTTTCAGGCAATACCAGAATTGCTTACGGTTCTTTTAATACACAAAAATATATGGCTAACGCTGGATATCGACACGAAGGGTTTCATATTTTTGCCTCTGTAAACAGAGATGTTACTGACGGGCATCGCGACAGCTCAAATTTTGAGATTACAAATGCATACATTAAAACAGGCTATGAAATAAACGATAATTTTGAGCTTGTTGCAGATTATAATATTGCAGAATTTTATGATGTAAATCCGGGTCCTGTTAGTGATGATAACACATATAAATCCGATATTATACGCGGGAAAGCATCATTTTCATTTTTAAACAAGCATAAAATAAGTAAGGGAGGACTTCACACGTATTATAATTTCGGTAATCACAGTTTATCGGATGGATGGAAATCAATAGACGAAACTTACGGAGCAATGCTTTATCAGACTGTAAAATTACCATACAATACTCAACTTAGTCTTGGAGGTGATTATAAAAGACTTGCAGGAAAAGGAAACGGAGGAATGAAAGCTAATCAATGGATAAGTAATGATGAAAGTGCTGTTTATGCATTAGTAAGACACAGATTTTT
>SLSH01000237.1 GCA_007130555.1 Bacteroidales bacterium | reverse complement strand
TTTTAATTTATTTAACTTTATACGTTATTTCAAAAGAAAAATCTTTAATGTAACAAAAGTATTTGCAGAGGATAATGAAAAAATTGTAAAAAATGTAAAATTTATTAGATATATGTAATAATTTTATATTAATTTTGAACAAAAATTTATTGTTTAATTTAATTTATAACTATTATGAAAAAACTATTATTTTTATGTTCTGCAATACTGATTGCAGCAATTAGTTTAAATGCTCAGGTATTGTATTCCGATGATTTTGAGTCATATAATGTTGACGAAGGAATTGCATTACAATGTCCTGAATGGTGGGATACATGGAGTGGTGACCCAGGGTCAGACGAAGACCCGTTGGTTTCGGATAATTATGCTTTAAGTGGTACAAAATCCGTACAGGTATTTGGTAATAATGACGGAGTTATTGATTTCGGAGGAATTACAGAGGGACGTTACAGGGTAGAATTTTACATATTAATTGCCGAAGGTCGTCAGGGATATTATAATATTATGCAAAATTTTAATCCTTCGGGTACCGGATTAGTCTGGGGATTACAGGTTTTTTTCCAGAACGGAGTATGTACGATTGACGGAGGAGGTCAATCAGCAGCATCTTTCAACTATGAAGCGGGAGAGTGGATGAAATTTCAACACTTTATCGACCTAAACAGCGACTGGATTGATATGTATGTTAATGATCAACTTATACTTGCATACCAATGGAGTAACGGAACCTTTGGTACCGGAGGAGTTAATCAACTGGGAGCTTTTGATTTTTATGCATGGAACGAAGGAGGAACCTGTGAATATTATATGGACGATTTTCTTATTGAAGAAGTAGAAACGCCATATCCTCCAACAAATTTTAATGCCGAAATAATTAACGATAATGATGTTTTATTGACTTGGAATGCTCCTGAAGAAGGAGAACCGGTAAGTTATTCTATTGTACGAAACGGTAATGAAATTGCTCTTGTGGGAGATAGTGTATTAACATATACGGATGAAAATCTTTTCCCTCAAACATATACTTACCAACTTTATGCATTTTACGGTACAAGTTCAGGATATTCAAGTTCTGCAGGAATCGAAGTTGTTACAATTCCGGGTGGAAATCAAAGAGAATTGGTTTTATTTGAAACATTTACAGGTACCTGGTGCCCATATTGTCCTACTGCAGCGCAAGCTTCCCAGATGATGGAAACCGAAGGTCTTAGTGTTGCTAAAATTCAATATCAAGTAAATGACTATTATGAAACTCCTGCCTCTCCTGTAAGACATAATTTTTATTTTGATTTATTCGGAGATCCTGAAGCAGATGGTTTCGGAGTTCCTACTACAATTATAAACGGAACTACGGCACTTGAAGGGACTGCCCCGACTGTACAAGAACATTTTGAAATATATGAATATTATTATGAAGAATACATAAATATCCCAACGCTTTATACAATTGATGCATTTGCACAAATTACCGCAGACCCTAGTGTATGGGAAGTAGATATTACAGTAGAAGAAACTTTTCCGTATTTTGATGATGAAATGAGACTAATGGTAGTACTTACCGAAACAAATATTCCTGAATCATGGCATGGAGAAACTTCTCTGAATAATGTAGCAAGAAGTATGTATCCCGATGCAAACGGAACCGTTCTGGATTTTAGTACGAACAATCCGATTCAAGAAAGTTTTAATATTACCATTGACCCTGATTATGATGTAGATAACTGTTATGTAATTATGTTTGTGCAAAATATGGTAAACGGAGATGTTAATGTTGCATATAAATTAAAATTAACAGATGTTACTTCGGTAAAATCAATAGTTGATAATAATATAAATATTTATCCGAATCCTTCAAACGGTATTATTAATGTAAAATCAGGCGAAAATATTCACAGAGTGGAAGTAATAAATACCTCAGGACAAATTATTTATTCGCAACTTGTTGATAATTATAATGCAGGATTTGATTTATCAGAACATGCTAAAGGTGTATATTTCTTAAAAGTTTATACAAATAAAGATGTTTCGGTTCATAAACTGATAAAGAATTAATAAGCAAGATATTATTTTAAAAAAAATGTTGGTTCATAATGTTCCAACATTTTTTTTTATAAATAGATTTAATCTTTTAAAACATCATAAGGGTCAGCTTCGATAATAACAAAATTTCTGATTTTTTTCTCTACTTCCTGCAAGTCAAAAAACATAATTCCGTCAAGATGATCTATTTCGTGCTGAAAAATATGAGCTGTAAGTGGCTGGGAGATAACCTCCTTATTATAATTGCCGCTTTCATCGTAATATTCTACTTCCACCCAAATTGCCCTATATGAAAAACCTTCTGTTTCAGGATATTCTCCTCCTGTTGGTACAGATAAACATCCGTCATTTCTGTATGCAACAGTATCGGAATATCGGGTAATTCTGGGGTTATAATAAATTTCAAACGGACGATTAAACATAGTTCCTTTATCATGTCTCTGAACCCAGATAATTCTTCTGTTTATACCGACCTGAGGCGCAGCAATTCCGATACCTGTACCCTGTACAGTTACTAACATCCTGTTGGCAAGATAATCTAAATGTTCTTCTTCGAGAATAACATTTGTAGATTTAGTCCTGAGAATAACAGAGTCGGGTTGTTCAAATATATTCATAATGGTCATCTCTGAATCACTATTTCCGTCAAGAATCAAATCAATTTCGTCTTGTGTTAAAGGCAAAGCATCCGTAGCTTTATTCATCTGCAGATAAGAAGACTCTTCGCAGTCATTGTGTGCCCATACAAATAATTCATAATTTGTTCCTGCCGTTAAATCCGTTTGCATCAATGATGTATTCATCTCATTATCAATAGCTGTATGATATTCATTAATGGTATTATATTTATATCCGTTTACATTTTCAACATCAGTCCATTCCCAAAGTATTGATGATTCAGTTGCAGTGATTCCTATTATTTCGGGAGGAGCAGGGGGCGTATCCGTTAAATGAGTAAAATCAAAAAAATATTCAACAGATGTTGTCGGACTATCCGTAATTTCTACAATTTCGGTTAATGAACAGGCGGTAACAAATCCCGTGAAACGCAAATTATCTCCGAAAGAATACGAAAAGTGAGACATTTTGCCGGATCTGATTTTATTCTGAATAAAATTATCTTCATAAACAATTTTACACCGGTTTTTACCCGAACCTGTATGTAATAATTTAATGCTCTTTTCTTTGTTCCCTGATTTAAAATTTAATATATAATTTTGTTGTTGACCGGGATAAAAACTAAATGTATGTTCGCCCGAATTTAAGTTCTTTTCAAAATAATCCAACATTCTTCCCGTATTATCAAAAATCTGTATGGTAAGATAATCATTATCAGGCACATATACATCGATACTGGTTTTGTTTTCAAAAGGATTAGGATAGTTTTGCGATACTTCAAACTGATTATTACTTTTTATGGGAATAATACCTGATATTATATCCAAACTTAAACTATTATCAGGATAATAAATAGTTGTATCAACAGAAATAGTTGTATTTTCAATTAAAATACTGTCTAATTTCAGGTAATTGCTGTTTTGGTTTATAGAAAATTTTAATTCTAATGTTTCTTGGGCATAATTTAAAGAAACTATTATTAAAGCAGAAATTACGGATAATAATGTTTTCATTTTTAAGGATATTAAAATAATAAATAAATATTATATGATGTTACAAAAATTACTTGCTTTTAGATATCTTAATAGTTATTCCGGATTTTTGATTGTATCCTACATTTATGGTATCTCCTTGTTTAATTTCAGCTTTAATAATAGTTTCAGCCATCGCATCTTCCAGATACTTTTGAATAGCTCTTTGCAGAGGTCTTGCTCCAAATTTTACATCAAATCCTTTTTCTGAGATAAAATCTTTTGCAATTTTAGAGATTTTGATATTATATCCAAGTTCTTTTAATCTGGAATATAGTCCTTGTAATTCAATTTCAATAATTTTAAAAATATCATTTTTTGTAAGAGGATTAAATAATACTACATCATCAATACGGTTTAAGAATTCGGGAGCAAAAGTTTTTTTAAGAGCATTTTCGATAATACTTTTTGAGTCTGTCTGAATATTGTCTTTTTTTGCTTTTGTCTCGAACCCGACCCCATGACCGTACTCCACAAGTTGTCTGGTACCGATATTAGAGGTCATGATAATAATGGTATTTTTAAAATCGATTTTTCGTCCAAGGCTGTCTGTTAGTCTTCCTTCGTCGAGCATTTGCAATAAAATATGATATACATCGGGGTGAGCTTTTTCTATTTCGTCCAATAATACAACCGAGTATGGTTTGCGTCTGACTTTTTCGGATAATTGTCCGCCTTCTTCATATCCGACATATCCCGGAGGAGCACCTACGAGTCTTGAAACTGAAAATTTTTCCATATATTCGCTCATATCAATTCTTATCAATGCATCGTCAGAATCGAAAAGATATCTTGCCAGAACTTTTGCAAGTTGAGTTTTTCCTACTCCTGTAGGACCAAGAAAAATAAATGTACCGATAGGTTTATTCGGATTTTTTAAACCTGCTCTGTTTCTTTGAATTGCCTGTACTACTTTTTTTATAGCGTTATCTTGTCCAATAATTGAATCGGCAAGTTCTTCTTCCATTTTAAGCAGTCTGTTTCCTTCGCTTTGAGCAATTCTTTTAACAGGTACACCCGAAATCATCGCTACAACTTCTGCTACATTTTCTTCATTAACAATTTCACGTTTTTCGCTCATTTCTTTAATCCACTGTTCTTTTGCTCTTTCTATATTTAATTCAATCTGGCGTTCTTTGTCTCGCATCGAAGCGGCTTTTTCGAATTGCTGACTTTTAACGGCATTTAATTTTAATTCTTTAGCTTTTTCTAATTCTTCTTCTAATTTAAGAATTTGTTGAGGTACCAAAACCGTAGCGATGTGAACTCTGCTACCTGCTTCATCTAAAGCATCTATAGCCTTGTCGGGCAGACATCTGTCGCTGACATATCGGTTTGTTAATTTTACGCATGCGTCCAAGGCTTTATCTGTATATTTAACTTTATGATGATCTTCGTATCTTTCTTTTATTCTGTTTAGGATTTGAAAAGTTTCTTCCGAAGAAGTTGCTTCTACTATGACTTTTTGAAATCTTCGTTCTAATGCTCCGTCTTTTTCAATATGTTTTCTGTATTCATCTAAAGTTGTAGCACCTATGCACTGAATTTCTCCTCTTGCCAGTGCAGGTTTAAGCATATTTGCAGCATCCAGAGAACCCGTAGTACTTCCTGCTCCGACAATTGTATGAATTTCATCAATAAAAAGAATGACATCATTTGTTTTGACCAATTCACTTAATAAAGCTTTCATTCGTTCTTCAAATTGTCCTCTGTATTTTGTTCCGGCAACAATTGATGCCATATCCAAAGTAATAACTCTTTTATCAAATAATATGTGAGAAACCTTTTTTTGAACAATTCTGGTAGCAAAGCCTTCTACGATTGCCGATTTTCCTACGCCGGGTTCACCGATTAAAACGGGATTGTTTTTCTTTCTCCTGCTTAAAATCTGTGATAAACGTTCTATTTCTTTGTCTCTGCCAACGATAGGATCAAGTTTCCCTTCTTCGGCAGCTTTGGTAATGTCAACTCCAAAACTGTCTAATACAGGTGTGTCGGACTTTGACTTTACACTTGTTTCTTTTTTTACAGGAGAAGAATAACTGCTGTCATTTTCCTCATCATCATCTTCATCATCGTCTTCAATAGAATTTTCCGGTTTAAAATCAAACTCTAAACTCATTTTTACCATATCGTATTCAATATTATATTCGTCTAAAAGTTGAGAAAAACGACTGGGGACTTTCAAAATTGCAAGTAATAAATGCCCGGTATGAATTTCATCACAGTTTAATGATACTGCCTCGGAGTACATAAATTTTTGAATCCTTTCCGTAGTTTTTGTAGGGGTAATCTTATCTATATCTTCTGTAGTTAATTCATTATTAGAGTTTTTAATATAAGATTCTATTTTACTCCTTAACTCGGTAATATTAACATCCAAATCGTTAAGTATATTTATTGCCATACCGTTAGATTCGCGTAAAATACCGAGAAATAAATGTTCCGGACCTAAATAATCGTTTCCTAATCTGATTGCTTCTTCCTTGCTGTACTGCACTACATCCAATAATGATTTTGAGAATTTTCTTTTCATTTCTATTATAGTATTATTTGTAAATATTTTTCAAGCTAAGCTCATATAATTTCATTAATTATAAATAATAACAAAAATAAGCGTTTTTAGTTTATAATCTCAATTAATAACAAAGATAATTTAAATAATATTTTGTAAAAAAATAAAAATTTTTACAATATTCAAAATTAGTTACAAAATATTATAAAAAAAAGAAATTTATAAACATAAATTGTTGAAAAGTAAGTTGTTTTTAATAATAGAATAACAAATAAAATATTTATTTTAGAAAACTATTTTATTAAAG
>SLSH01000266.1 GCA_007130555.1 Bacteroidales bacterium | reverse complement strand
TATTTTTGTTAATCTTACTTTTATGGAATTATTAAATTAAAAAAATATTAAAGTTTAAATTATGAGTAGTATTAAAGGAACAAGAACGGAAAAGAATTTATTAAAATCTTTTGCAGGCGAATCACAGGCAAGGTCTCGTTATACTTATTATGCAAAAGCAGCTAAAAAAGAAGGTTATGAACAAATTGCAGGGATTTTTCTGCAAACAGCCGAACAGGAATTAGAGCATGCCAAGGTGTTTTTTAAGTATATGGATACAGGCGAACCTGTTGAAATTACGGCAATGTTTCCGGCAGGAAAAATCGGAACCACCGAAGAAAATCTTATCGCGGCGGCAGCAGGAGAGAATGAAGAATGGTCGGAATTATATCCCGAATTTGCCAAAGTTGCAGAAGAAGAGGGGTTTAAAGAAATTGCAACTTCTTTTAAAATGATTGCTAAGGTAGAATCAGAGCATGAAAAAAGATATTTAAGATTATTAGAGAATATTAAGAGTAACAAAGTTTTTGAAAAAGACAGTGAGGTTAAATGGATGTGCAGAAATTGCGGTTATATCCATACCGGCAGATGTGCCATTAAAATCTGCCCTGCCTGTAAGCACGGGATAGAGTATTTTGAATTGAAAGCAGAGAATTATTAGTACAATGTGGTAAAAAAATGAATAATTAAATTTAATAAAAAGATATATAAAATGCAATCACCAATAAAATTTTTTTCGGGTTCTGCCAGTCGTTATCTTGCAGAAGAAATAGTAAAACATTATCCTATAAAAGAAAAAGGTCTTAAATTAGGCGAAAGTTCTTTTACAAGGTTCAGTGATGGTGAGTTTTTAACAAGTATAGACGAAACCGTAAGAGGTTGTACAGTTTTTTTTATACAAAGCACTTTCCCTCCTGTTGATAATCTTTTTGAATTAATGCTTATGATTGATGCTGCAAAGCGGGCATCAGCATATAAAGTTGTAGCGGTAATCCCTTATTTCGGTTTTGCACGTCAGGACAGAAAAGATAAGCCCCGCGTAGCAATAGGAGCAAAGCTTATAGCAGATCTTTTGACTGCTGCAGGAGTTAGCAGAGTAATGACAATGGATTTACATGCAGACCAGATTCAGGGATTTTTTAATGTTCCTGTTGACCATATTTATGCATCAACATTATTTGTTCCTCATATCAAAAAACTTGGTCTGGATAATTTAGTTATTGCTTCGCCCGATATGGGAGGAACAAAAAGAGCCAAGGCTTATTCGCATTTTTTGGATTGCGATATGGCAGTAGCTCATAAATCCCGCGAAAAAGTAAATCAGGTCGGAGAAATGACGATTATCGGAGAAGTAGAAGGAAAAAATGTCATTATACTTGACGATATGATAGATACAGCAGGAACAGTTTCAATGGCTGCCGATATAATGATGGAAAGAGGAGCAAAAAGCGTAAGAGCCGTAGCAACTCATCCCGTATTATCAGGACCTGCATACGAAAGAATACAAAAATCATCCCTGTTAGAGGTAATTACAACAAACTCTATTCCCGTTGATAAAAATAAAAGTAATAAAATAAAAGTATTGTCAATAGGACCATTATTTGCTGATGTTATCAGTAAAGTTTATAATTTTAAATCCATCAGCAGTACTTTTATAGTTTAGAGTTTTTTTAGATTTTTAATTTAAACCCGTCATAAGCAGGTTCAATATTTTTCGGGAGTTCCGATTTGATTGATTTATGCAATCCCATATTATGACTAATATGTGTAAGATATGTTTTCTCTGCTCCTACCTCTTTTGCAATTTCAACAGCTTCGTTTAATGTAAAATGAGAAATATGCTTTTCTCTTCTTAATGCATTTATAATAAAAACTTTGGAGCCAGATAATTTTTCTTTTTCTTTTTTAGCGATATAATTTGCATCGGTTATATAGCTTAAATCGCCTATTCTGAACCCGAGAATGGGAAGATGTTGATGCATCAGACGAATAGGAGTTATTTTAATATCATCAATATAAAAAATATCTTCGGCAATAGTGTTAAAATTTAATTTTGGAATACCTGGGTAAGGATTATCCGAAAAAACATAAGAGTATTCCTTTTGTAATGCCTTTTGTACTCTTATTTCGGCATAAATTTCCATAGGTTTTTTTGTCATAAAATTAAATGCACGGATATCGTCCAATCCGCTTATATGGTCTTTATGTTCGTGGGTAAAAAGTATGGCATCCAGTTTTGTTATGTTTTCCCGTAACATTTGTTGCCGAAAATCAGGTCCCGCATCAATCAAAATGTTTATTTTATCTGTTTTTACAAATAATGATGTACGCAAGCGTTTGTCTTTCTTTTCATTTGAAATACAAACCGGACATTTGCAACCTATTACAGGTACTCCTTGTGATGTTCCCGTGCCTAAAAATATTATTTCCAAAACTCGTTTTTTATAATAAACAAAATTAAAACTTTTATTTTAAAATCCCAAAATATAAAATACTGCCTGTTAATAAATTCTATAAATTATAAAAAAACTCATAATAAAAAAGCCTTACTTTTGATATATTCTTTTTAAAAAAATCGAGATAATTATGATTAAACATACATTTATAATTTTACCGGTGATAACATTAATTGTCGGTATATTTTTTTTAATACCTGTTAATGTAAATAGTCAGGATATGAAAAAAAATAAAGTTTCCGATATTGATGGTAATATTTATAAAACAGTTCAGATAGGAGAGCAGATATGGTTTGCAGAAAATCTGAAAACAGCGAGATTTAATGATAGTACTGAAGTTCCTTATGTGCCGGAAAATTCGGATTGGACAGGTATGAAAACACCGGGTTATTCGTGGTATGACCACGAAACTTATGGTTTTTTGTATAACTGGTATGCTGTAGAAACCGGAAAACTTTGTCCTGTAGGCTGGCATGTACCGACTGATGATGAATGGACAGAATTGGAAAGATATTTGATTTCGAATGCTTATAATTATGACGGTACTACAAAAAGGAATAAAATAGCAAAGGCTATGTCTTCAACAACAGGCTGGACAAAATCTCCTTTAGAAGGAAATGTCGGTAACACCGATTATCCCGAAAAAATAAATGCATCAGGTTTTTCTGCTCTTCCCGGAGGTCTTCGTAATTATACAGGAATTTATAGTTCCGAGGCAGGTTTTGGAGGCTGGTGGTCTTCTACCGAATATTTGCCCGATACGGCATGGGGTAGGGGAATAAGCTATTGTTTTGTTTATCTGAGCTGGATTAATGGAGATAAAGATATAGGTCTTTCGGTAAGATGTGTTAAAGATAAAGACTAATTCCATCTGTTTTTTGAATATTTACCTTTATGCAGGACGGGGACTCCGCTGTTGTAAGATTACCTCCGGTGAGTTTCTTTTAGTCGTTTGCATATTGTTTGTTTTGTCATGAAATTTGCAAAAAAAAAGCAAATTTCTCGCCAAAACGGATGTCTTGTTTGTTTATTAACCCGTACCGGCGCTTCGCTTGTTACGGGAATGATGAGAAATCTGTCAAATATTTTATCAGAAACCACTTCCCATTTTTCGATTTTGCCTTCAATTACTTGAAAAATGTTTAATGTTTCAATCTTTTTTGTGTTTTTGATTTGATTGTATTTTGAAGTATTCCTTACTTGTAGTTTTTTTAATAAATGATTGAATTCATACTTTATTTGTTCGTTTGTTACAGTAATTTTTGACGGTTTAAATTCCCGGTCAATTTTGTTTTGGTCAAAATTAAAATTTCTGCTTTTCGCTTCCATATATATTTCGGATAAATACTGATTAATTGCTTCGGCAGGTTTTTCTGTGGCTTTAAATCTGTCAAGCTGTGGATGATTTTTGTAGCCTTTAGTTTTATTATCAAGAACATTCTTTGCCAGTAAAGCTTCTCTCCATACTGCAATTAGTCCTCTCGTATCAAGATATTTCGGATGTATTGACCAGATTCTCATTTTAATTTTTTTATTCTTTGATAATTAAATAAACAGAATATTATTCAATATGTTTAAAAAGGTATCAGCATTTTTGATTTACCTTAAATCCGCAAGTAGTTTACTACCTCAGGCTTGATCTGTAAAAAACATATAAACATTGTTTTTATTAAAATCATTTACGGTTAAATGAAATTCTCCGTTCTTATATACAAAATAATTGTATGTTTTTCCCGTAATATTGTTTAAAGGATAATTAATTACAAATTTGCTGTTACACTTCCATAAACTGTATTCATTTTTTATTGTTACCAGTTGCATATCTGCATAATCATTCTTTGCATAAGGCAAAAATAATTTTCCGACATTATAATTAACCACCTCAACTTCAGATGTACTTTCAGCAGATTGCTCCGCATTTACCGAATAAGAACTAAGAACTGTTCCTAATAAAACCGAGATTAAAATTACCGTTGTTTTCATAATTGTATTTTTTTTAGTTTAACATATTTTTTCCGCATGACGTTTTAGTGGGAAATTAATTAGTTAATTAAATGTTAAAGTTTTATTTATTTTAATGCTGTGGTAAGTTTTTTCATTGGGTTACATTATTTATGTTTTGTCATGAAATTTGCAAAAAAAAGCAAATTTCCCGCCAAAACGGGTACTGTGTTTTCTTTCTACCCCGCACCGGCGATGTGCTTGGTACGGGTTATTATCTGTGACACACTTCGGCAGGCTCAGTACTTGTTTGTCACGATATAATCTTGCGACAGCGGAAAATCGCTCCGCTCAATCAGTTTTGAGGAACTTGATGATGAGTTGCCGGGTTTCTGATAAGTTTTTCCTAAAAATATGCTTGTCCCGTTAGGTACAGCATATTGGTAAAAAAAGCCTGTACATACTACAATCTTTCATGCCGTTAGGTATGAGATATATCAATATATATCAACAGGTTTAAAAATATACTTATCGTCATAATCAATCCCAAACCCTGTTTGTCATATAATCTTGCGACAGCGGAGCTTTTAATCCAGATAAGAAAATTGTTTTTGGTGTTTTATTTTTCTTTTTTCGCGTCCACCTGCACGCATAAATACGGCATACATTACAGGAACAACTATAAGAGTAAGTATAGTTGAGAATATTAATCCTCCGATAACCGCTATGCCCATCGGGCTCCATATTTCCGAGCCTTCTCCCCGGCTGAGTGCAAGCGGAAGCATTCCCAGTATTGTTGTCATCGCAGTCATAAGTACCGGTCTTAATCTTGAACGTCCGGATGTTGCTATTGCTTCGTACAGCTCTACACCTCTGTCCCTCATCAGATTTATGTAATCAACCAGAACAATAGCATTCTTTACAACAATCCCAACCAACAATACTGCCCCGAGAGCAGAAATAACACTTAAATTTGTACCCGTAATAAATAATGCCAATACTACTCCCGAAAATGAAAATGGTATTGAAAACATTATTATTAACGGCATCTTAAACGACTCAAACTGAGAAGCCATTACAATAAATACCAATGCAAGAGATAAAAGCAGTAATAGTCCCAGATCCGCAAAAGAGTCCTGTTGCTCCTGATAGGCTCCGCCAATGTCAACCATTACCCCCTGGGGTATCTGCGTGTTTTTTATTATTTTTTCAATTTCAGAAGCAAGCTCACCGAGAGATACGCCATAAGGAATTGTTGAAACAGTAACAATTCTTTCTCTTCTTTTATGGTCAATATTCGGAGGTTGCCATGTTTCAACCACCTCGCCAATATCATTGATTCTTACGGATTCTCCCTGCTGATTTGTTATTAAAATATTTTCAATATCACTTATCGAGCTTCTGTATTTTTCCTTGAATCTTATGGTAATATCATACTCTTCGCCGTCTTCACGAAATTTGCTGGCAATTAGTCCCGATACTCTGTTTCTTAACTGCATTGCAACCGTTGCTGTATTTAACCCGTACATTGCCATTTTTTCTCTGTCAAGTTCTACTTTTAATTCGGGTTTCATTTTATCCCTGCTTATGCTGACATCACGGCTGGCTTCTATTTGTTCTATTTTTTCGGCAATTTTGGAAGCTAAATTATTAGTTGTTGTAAAATCATAACCGTATATTTCCACATCAACGGAATTATCGCCACCAAAAGCCATTCCTCCGCCGAAGCTTACGCTGTAATCAGCAATTTCGGGAAATTTATCAAGTTGAGCACGAAAGTCATCTCCTATTTCCCAGCATGATCGAGTTCTTTCGGCAATTTCAGTAAGTCTAATCTGTAGATTTATTATATGAGAGCCGGAAGTTCCCCATATTGCCGACACTCCGCCCCTGTCATCTGCTCCTGCCGTAATGGAAATAAGCTCTGCTTCGGGATATCTTTCTTCAATTATTTCTTCTAATTCACGAGCGACTCTGCTTGTTTCTTCAACTCTTATTCCTGTTTGCAGTTCAATTACCGATCTTACTATGCTCTGGTCGGATTCGGGGATAAATTCCGTTCCGATTTTCGGCAATAAACTCATAGTCCCTGCAAATATCAATACGGAAATAACAATTGCAGTTATTTTTCTTCTTAAAACAAGTCTGATAGT
>SLSH01000218.1 GCA_007130555.1 Bacteroidales bacterium | reverse complement strand
ATTCCTTATTCATTTTTTTAAATTTATACGTACAAAAATAAATGATTTTTATTTTATATACAAGAAAATGCTATTAGATTTGTGAAAAATATTTTATTTTTTTATGAGATTATTAAGTTTTATATGCTTACTGTTTGTTTTACTGAATATTAGACAAGGATATTCGCAGTTGGAAAAATATGCTGATGATTTTATTTTGCCTTTAAGAATAGACCCCGTTCTTTCAGGTGGCTTCGGAGAACCTCGTGCACGCCATTTCCACATGGGAATTGACTTCCGTACTTATGGAAGCGGTGTTCCCGTATATTCCGTTGCAGACGGATATGTGTCTAGAATAGCCGTCTCTCCATACGGATATGGATATGCTTTGTATATTGACCATTTTAATAATTATACTTCGGTTTATGCACATTTAAGAAATTTTTCTCCCGAAATTGACGAATTTGTCAAAAATGCCCAATACTATACGCAAAGTTTTTCTGTTGATACGATTTTAAATGATGCATCATTATTTCCCGTGAAAAAAGGACAGCTAGTAGCATACAGCGGAAATACCGGAGCATCCGAAGGTCCTCATCTTCATTTCGAAATCAGAGAAACAGACTCCGAAAATCCCGTTAATATGCTTAATGTAATTTATGATATCAGAGATAATGTAAGACCGGAAATATATGGAGTCGTTTTTTATCCGCTTTCTCATGCATCAACAATTAATGATAAAAATGAAAAATTATACAGAAGAGTTCACAGAATATCAGCAGGAAATTATGTCCTTTCGGGAAGTATCCCCTCAATAGGAGGCTTGGCAGGGATAGGCATTGACTATATTGACAGAATGTCGGGAACACACAACAGATTCGGAGCAAGATGCCTCAAAGTTTTTTTTGACAATAAATTGATTTATCACAGTTCGGTAAATAAACTTTCTTACGAAAATCAGTCTCAAAAAAACAGCGTATTTGATTACGAATACCTTATCAGACAACGAAAACATGTCCATAAAGGATTTCGTGAACCGAATAATACTAAAACAATTTTCGAAACCCTTATTAATGACGGTGTCTTTGAAACAACTCACGGATCAATTCATGATATCGAAATTCAAGTAATTGATTATTACGATAATATATCTAAAATTAGTTTGCAGGTAAAAGGAGATAATCCCGATACGGAAAAAGAAAAACCCGAAAATATGCTGAAATACGATAAAGATTATTTGTTTATTTTCGAGGATTTCAGAGTAGAAATTGACTCGGGTGTACTGTTTAATAATATGCCTGTAAGTATCGAAAAAAAATCCGATAGCAGATTTTCGTCTCGCTATTCCGTAGGAGACCCCCTGGTTTTTGTGAAATCTCCTTACAGAATCAGTATTTACCTAAACGAAGAAGCACAAAAATATAAGGACAAACTATTTATTGCATGTATTCATAACGGACGTATGTTTTATAATGATGCGGAAATACAACAAAACAGGGCATCCTGTAATCCCCGCTTTTTCGGTGAATTTGAAATACGGGTTGATACGGTACCGCCTGTTATAAGACCGTCAAATATAAGAAACGGAATATCAATGAGAGGCAGAAATTTTATAGGATTTCGAATTTCCGATGATGACTCGGGAATAGATTCCTATAATTTATTCATAAACGATAAATGGGTACTTGCCGAGTATGAACCTAAAAACAACTCGGTCAGATACTATTTTGACGATATAATCCCACAAAACCAAAATCATAAATTAAGATTTGAAGTTTCCGATAAAGTAAATAATATTGCCGTTTATGAATGTGAGTTTTATTATTAAGAAATACTTCATAAGGCAAAACTCCTTGTTCCTTATTCACTATTCAATTATAAAAACATCTTTAACTTTTTTTTAAGAAAAATAAAAAACATTCCCGATATATTGCCGTTATTGATTTCTGTAAAGATTTACCTGTTTTTTTTTGTTGGTACAATATTTGAAAATTAAGCATAATATTATACTTTTGCAAACGAAGTTTTTTGTGATAATGAAAAGATTTTTGTCAATAATATTTTATATTTTCATTCCTGCATTTTTATTTGCGGATAATGTGGAATTTACCGCTTCTGCACCGCCAAGAGTCGGGGTTAATCAAAACTTTCATTTGCAATATACTGTTAATAAGCAAGGAAATTTAAGGATGGGAGAGATGTCTGATTTCAGAATTATCGGAGGTCCTTCAACAGGTTCAAGTACAAGCGTTAATATTATAAATAATAATGTTACAAGAACAACAACATTTACTTATACATATACCGTGCAGGCAACCAAAACCGGTAGTCTGGTTATTCCTCCTGCTACGATAGATATCGGTGGAAATACATATCGGTCAAATCAGATAAATATAGAAGTAGTTGACCAGCCCGTTTCTACCGGAGGGCAAACAGGACAGAGACGACATGATCCATGGAGTTCGGGACGTCAGCAACAAACACAAACAAGCCCTCCTGAAATTTCACAGGAAGACCTGTTTGTGAAAATTCATGTTGACAAATCCACGTTGTACAGAGGCGAACACCTTACCGCTACAATTAAACTTTATACAAAGGTTGATATAATTGGATTTGAGGATTTTACTACTCCCGCATTTAACGGATTCTGGACAGAAGATATAGAAATGCCGGGAAGAGTAAACCTTCAGCGTGAAATTGTTGACGGACAAGCATATAATGCGGCAGTAATAAAAAAATATATTCTTTTTCCGAGGCATTCGGGTAGAATCAGCATCGAACCATGCGAATTAAAATGTCAGATAAGACAGGTTATACGAGGAGGAAGAAGCATGATAGACCAGTTTTTCGGACAACAGCAAACTGTAACGAAAACAATAAAAAGTCCCGAAATTTTTATAACTGTTAATGACCTGCCACGTAATCATGGTCCGCATTTTAAAGGAGCAGTAGGAAATTACAGATTGTCAACCAAAGTTTCAAGAGATACTCTTATTGTAAACGAAGCAGTAAGCATTGAAGTAAAAATCAGCGGTAACGGAAATCTTAGAATGATAGAGCATCCCGAATTGGTTTTTCCCGAAGAATTTGAAGTTTATGACCCCCAGGTTACCAATAATTTTTCTGCCCAAACAACAGGCGTAAGCGGAAGTAAAACATGGGATTTTACCGTAATTCCAAGATACCCCGGTGTTTATGACCTAGGACAAATTACCTTTGAATTTTTTGATACAAATACAAAACAATTTAAAACCGTATTATCAGACCGGATTAAAATTGCCGTCAGAAAAGATGAACATGACGATGATTTCGGAAAAACCGTTTTTAATTATAATCAGAGAAGTATTGACTATATCAGCGATGGAGATATCAGATTTATAAGAATAGGAAATCTTAACTTAAATGCAGTTAAAGCCCCGGTAATCGGTTCTTGGAAATTTAGATTTATGTATATCGGCTCACTTCTGATTTTTATGAGTTTTGTAATTACCAGAAGACAAAAAATAAAAGAAAGAGCAAATGTTGCTCTGGTAAAAAACAAAAGAGCAAATAAAGTGTCGCGTAAGAGAATGAAACTTGCAAAAAACTTTATGCAGAAAGACAATAAAGCAGAATTCTACAGAGAAGTAATAAATGCTCTTTGGGGATATCTAAGCGATAAACTCGGAATCGAAATTGCCGAACTGAAACGAGATAAAGTTATTGAGCAATTAAAAACAAAAAATACCGAAGACTTGATTATTGATAAATTATTGAATGTTATTGATAAATGCGAATATGCTCACTTTTCTCCGTCAAGCGAAGAAACAAAAATGGAAACTATATATGCCGAAGCAATTGATATAATTAAAAACCTTGAACAAAAATTAAATAAATGAAAATTAAATCAATTATAACAGCATTATTTTTATTAACCGGAACCGGTATTTATGCAAATATTAATATGACCGATTCTGCATTGATATATTATTCCAATTCCGAATATGAAAAAGCACTTGAAATTTATTTGTCATTTATTGATGATGAACTCGCCTCTGACGCACTATATTACAATATCGGAAATTGTTATTATAAATTAAATAAAATTCCCCATGCCATTTTATGGTACGAAAGAGCAAAACTATTAAATCCTTCGAATGAAGATATTTACAATAATCTGAAAATTGCAAATTCCAGAATTAAAGACAAAGTAGAACCTTTACCGAAAATCTTCTATGTGCAATGGTATAACGACATTTTAAAACTATTTAATTCAAATACATGGGCATGGATGAGTTTCGGACTTTTTATATTTCTGCTGATTAGTTTAAGCTTGTTTTTAATGTCAGGCTCTGCCGGAATTAAAAAAATATTTTTTACAATCAGTATTATTGCACTGATATTCTCATTATTAAGCCTTTTGTTTTCCGTTCAGCAAAAAAATAATCAGCTGTATAATAATAATGCTGTTGTATTTGAATATTCACTTGTGAAAAGTTCTCCGAGCAGGGAAAGTACAAATCTTTTTGAAATTAACGAAGGTCTTAAAGTTGAAGTTTTGGAAACTCTTAACGAATGGTCGAATATTAAACTTGAAGACGGAAAACAAGGATGGATACCAAGTGAAAATATTATAGGAATTTAACGAAATTATTTCCTGTGATTGTCAGGTGTAATAAGGAGATTTATAAATTAGTATTATATAAACCATTACTCTAAATAATAGACTATAAAAAATTATGTATCAATGAAATACATTATATTATATTTTGCTTTAATTTTATTTGTTACAATGGGTTGCAGTATGAAAAATCTTTGCGAAAATTATAATACTGATGCAAATGTATTTCGTTCAAGTGCAATGGAAAAAGGCAAAAATGTTTCTTTTGCGGAAGAAAAGGCTTTATTTTCGGCAAAGCAAAAAATAGCGGAACAAGTAGATGATTATATCAAAACAAACTATGAATTGCATACACTTCTTGAGGATAGAACTTATGAAATCAGAATCAGAACAGCGAGGAAAAATGTTTTAAATAATATTGAAATTGTTTGCAAAAGGAATACTTCAAGTAAGGGTCTTGTTTACAGTCATGTAGCAATTGAAATATCAAAAAAAGATATTGATAAATATGTAAAAAGAATATTAACCGAAGAATTTGAATAATGATAATAGATATTATTTTGGTAGTTTTTGGTTTTTTACTGTTATTAACAGGTTTAATAGGTTGCATAGTACCCGTATTACCGGGTCCGCCCATAAGTTATCTCGCTATAATAGCTTTGCATTTTACAAGTTACGTTGATTTTAGTTTAACAACGCTTATAATCCTTGCTATACTTGCAATTACAGTTACGGTTCTTGATTATATAGTACCGGTATGGGGAACAAAAAAAGCAGGAGGTTCGAAATGGGGCGTATGGGGTGCAGCAATAGGATTAATTATAGGCTTACTGTTCGGGACTCTTGGAAATTTTATAGTTCCTGTTCTTGCACCGGTTATAGGAATGATTGCAGGTCCTTTTTTTGGCGCACTTGCAGGAGAATTGATGTATAATAATTTAAAAAAACAAAAAACTCCGCAAACAAATAATACCTCTGAAAAGGAAGATTTTAATCATGCCCTTAAAGCTGCATTCGGCTCATTCCTCGGCTTTATGCTGGGTATTGTGATGAAAATTGCAGTCTCTTTATTGATTGCATTTGTTTTTACGAAAGAATTTATATTGGCTGTAGTTTAAAGATTAATTGAACAAAGATTAACGATTTTTGATTTTAGAACGATTGTGTGAAAATTAACAGATTTCTCCTCCTACGCCTTTTTATGCGTGGTCGTCGAAATGACGGGTTTAGCGGTGTGTGTAGTCGGCGACGTCGGGCAAAGAAGTATATAGAGCATAGCTCTTCGTCGCCGACTATAACCACTTTGGTCCGGTCATTTCGACCCCTGACACAGGAAGGGGGAGAAATCTGCCGTTGCTACTTGCAAAGCTGTTAAATTTTCAACATCCTCACTTGCCCTGAAAGGGCAAAAGCATCAATATCGGACGAAGTCCGTATGTTGAACAAAAAAAGTAATCAAGCCCTGAAAGGGCGTAAGCAAAGACTTCAATATTTACAAAAAATCGACATTGTAAGCGGTGCAGTGCGATGTACTGCGATGTACTGAGCCTGCCGAAGTGAGCCTGTCGAAGTGTGTCACAGATAAATAACCCGTAACAAGCGGAGCGCCGGTACGGGTAGAAAGAAAACAAAACATAAAAGATGCAATCATCCCTCCGGCATGAGGACAAAAAGAAATACAAAATTTTGTTACAGAAGTAAAAAATATCGGATAATTTATAACTGACAAGCAAAATCAACAGATTTCTCCTCCCACGCCTTTTTATGCGTGGTCGTCGAAATCTGCCAAATCTTGCTGACAATTCCTCTTTGCAAATTTCATGACAAAACATAAAAGATTTTATTAAAACACATTTGTTAAAATATTTTTACTATTTAAGTATCATAATAAACAGCATATAATTATTTTTGCCCAATTAAATACATATTAAATTGAAAATTATAAAGCATATATTTATAATATAT
>SLSH01000039.1 GCA_007130555.1 Bacteroidales bacterium | reverse complement strand
CATTTTCGGCTACATTAAAATCTGTTTCGGGGTAAAGTTTTCCGGTG
The DNA here is from genome assembly GCA_007130555.1 of Bacteroidales bacterium. Classification (GTDB taxonomy): domain Bacteria; phylum Bacteroidota; class Bacteroidia; order Bacteroidales; family ML635J-15; genus SLSH01. The sequence goes on along the minus strand of SLSH01000039.1, from coordinate 6,517 downwards.
ATAATAAATAATCCGGGATGATGAGTGCCCTGAATATATGCATCAATTTCCGAAAATGTTTTTTTCTTTTTAATTAAATTTATATTAAATCTTGATGATTTTCCATTTGACAATAAATCCGAAATTAAATCGGTTGCATAATAATCCTCATCTAATCTCCCGCACATACGATATGCCATATATATTGCATCCGAGGGGACATTTCTTTCAATAAATAATTCTCTTTTTTTAGTTTGTTTCGGCTCAATAGGTAAATTACGAACAGGGACATTTCGTTTTTGAATTTCTCCGAACCATTTGTTTGTTAATTCAAGTATTTCTTTTTCATTAACATTCCCTGCTACAACAAGTATTGCATTATTTGGAGCATAATATTTATAAAAAAAATCTTTAACATCATCGAGTTTAGCATTTATGATATGGTCAATATTTTTACCTATTGTTGACCATTGATAAGGATGTTTTTTATATGCAAGTGGTCTAAGAAATAAACTGGTATCTCCGTAAGGCTGATTAAGATAACTTTGTTTAAACTCTTCGGCAACAACACTTTTTTGAACATTCAGACTTTTTTCGGAAAAAGCCAATTGTAACATTCTGTCGGATTCAAGATAAAAAGCAGTTTCAATATTCTCTTTCGGGACAGTAATATAATAATTAGTTATATCATTATTAGTAAATGCATTGTTTTCTCCACCCGCTTTTTGCAGTACGGTATCAAAATCCGGCACATTTTCAGACCCTCCAAACATGAGATGTTCAAATAAATGTGCAAATCCTGTTCTGTCTTTATTTTCGTCTCTTGCTCCCACATCATACAATAAATTTAAAGCAACAACAGGAGTTGATTTGTCTTTATGTACAATAAGGTTTAATCCGTTATCAAGTTTATATTTTTTAAATTTCATGTAATTAGTGTAAAAATCACTTTATTAAAAACACAAATATAACTATTGTTTATTAAACTTTTTTTGTAAATGACAAAACTTTACTGCAAAAAACATAATTTTCTTTACTTGGACACAATATATAGGAAAGTCCTATGGACTTAAATTTCGGTTTGGTTCGTACTTCTTTTTTACAAACAGGAAAGTCCTGACGGACTTTTTTTGCTTGCAGTTTCTGAAACAAACGCCGGAGGCGTTCCCTGTTTGTAAAATTGAACTAACACAAACAACCGGTTAACCACGTAGTGGTTTCCTGTAAAAATTTTAACTCAATCCTTAATGTTTGCAGGTATTTTAAACGGTACCGATTTTAAATCTATCCAGGATTATAAAATTTTGTCTTATTATGCGTAGTCGTACTACTCTCAAAAGAAAAACTCTGTATTATTGTTGCCAAAAACTTTTCATTTGCCTTTGTTTTGTTACAAAATTTTCTTATATTTGCCTTTGTTTTGTTACAAGAATTTCTTATATTTGCCTTTGTTTTGTTACAAAATTTTAATTAAATATCTGATAATATGGAATTTAAAAGGGTATTATATTCTCATCTAAAAGAGTGGAAAACCCGACCAAACAGAAAACCTTTAATAATCAGAGGAGGCAGGCAGGTTGGTAAAACTACTTTAATAAAAAATTTTGCAAAAAAATATAAGTATTACATATTTTTAAATTTGGAAAAGTCGGAAGATATTCAATATTTTGATAATTACAACAATATTGCAAATATTACAGATGCTTTGTTTTTGTCTTTTAATATTCCGATATCCGAAATAAAGAATACATTATTATTTATTGATGAAATTCAAGAATCTCCACAAGCAATAAAGTATTTGAGATACTTTTACGAAGAAGTTCCCGATTTAGATGTAATTGCAGCAGGTTCGTTATTAGAATTTTCTATGCGTCAGGTTAAAAGTTTTCCTGTTGGCAGAGTAGAATATTTATATTTATATCCTTTAAATTTTCCGGAATTTTTGGAAGCAATAGGACATAACCAAGCATTAGCAGCACTAAATAAAGTACCTTTAGAAGATTATGCGCATCAAACATTAATTAATCTTTTCAATAAATATACAATTATTGGTGGTATGCCCGAAGTAGTAAAGGCATATACAGAAACAGAAAGCATATCAAACTTACCCCGTTATTACGAAAGCATTTGGGGTACATTAAAGAATGATGTTGAAAAATATACTGATACCGAATCTGAAAGAAGAATAATAAAGCATATTGTGGCTTGTGCTCATTTATATGTTAATGAAAGAATCAAATTTCAAAATTTCGGTGATTCAAATTTTAAATCCCGTGAGGTTGGAGAGGCTTTTCGTAATCTGGATTCTGCAGGAGTTATTAAATTAGTTTATCCGACATCAGATATTATCCCTCCTGTAAAAAAAAATCTTAGAAAATCTCCCCGCATACAATTTATGGATACTGGAATATTGAATCATTCATTAAATATTCAGGCTAAATTATTAGGTTTGACAGATTTGAATGAAGCATATAAAGGAGCAATAATTCCTCATATTATTAATCAGGAAATTATTTCCTTAAACAAAATTACAAATAATATTCCTGCTTTTTGGACTAGAGAAAAAACTCAAGCCTCTGCTGAAATTGACTTGGTGATTCCTTATAAGGATATGTTAATTCCCGTTGAAATTAAATCAGGGGTTGCAGGCAAATTAAAATCACTGCATCAATTTATTGACAGAGCTCCTCATTGTTATGCAATCAGAATATATGGAGGAAATTTTAATATTGAAAAACACAAAACTCCGGCAAATAAAAAATATCTGCTGATGAATTTACCCTACTATTTAGGCACACAAATTGAAAAATATGTGGAGATGTTTGTAGATAATTATTAGAAGTCCCCTAAAGTTGCAAAAAGAAAAAAGGACTAAAACTATTATTAGAATCTCTTAAAAAGATACAATTTTTCCTTTGAATAAATGTGTTGTTTTACATTTTTTCGTATGAATAAATGTAAATTGGGAGTTTATATATGACAAAAACTTTACTGCAAAAAACATAATTTTCTTTACTTGGACACAATATACAGGAAAGTCCTATGGACTTAAATTTCGGTTTGGTTCGTACTTCTTTTTTACAAACAGTAAAGTCCTGACGGACTTTTTTGCTTGCAGTTTCTGAAGCAAACGCCGGTGGCGTTCTCTGTTTGTAAAATTGAACTAACACAAACAACCGGTTAACTACGTAGTGGTTTCCTGTAAAAATAAATATGTAAATAATTACATATTAAATCAGAATTATGTATTTTTGGATTTTTGTTTGAATACAACACAATGAAAAACCTGAATGAAATAAAAATAGCAATAAAAGAAGACCTTGTTTATTTTGATTCTTTACTTGAAAAGCAAATATATACAGAAGATGAACTGCTAAAAGACAAAATTCAATATTTATTTGAACCTAAAGGTAAAAGAATTCGTCCTATTTTAGTTTATTTGATTGCCAGAATGTTTAATCACCCTAATGCAAATACTCATCTTACGGCATTTATTGTTGAAATTCTTCATACTGCGACATTAATTCATGATGATGTTGTTGATAATTCAAGTTTAAGAAGGGGTAGGGTTACATCTAATAATAAATGGGACAACAAAACTGCAATATTATTAGGAGATTATTTATTTGCAAAATGTATGTATATGATTTATGAAAAATCATTTTATGGTTTATTTGACATTATTTCTCCGGTATTGGTTGATTTAAGTTATGGAGAACTACAACAATTAAAATATAACAATAAAAATACTTGCGACAAAGATGAATATTTTGAGATAATTAATAAAAAAACAGCTTCGTTGATTGCAGCTTGCTGTGTTGCCGGAGCATATTCCGTAGGAGCAAAGGATTCTGATTTAAAACAATTACATAAGTTCGGAATATTTATTGGTCAGATATATCAAATCAGAGACGATATTTTAGATTATAGTAATAACAAAAATACAGGTAAAGACTTTGGAAATGATATTACAGAAAGAAAAATGACTTTACCTTTGATTCTAGCTTTAGAAAAATCCCCTGAAAATGAGAAAAAAAACATTATATCGTTATGGGAAAGCAATGAAACAAAAAATGGTGATATAAAAAATATAAAGAAATTTGTAAAAAAATATAATGGGATTAAAGACTCTATAGAAATCATGAATAAGCTTAAAACCGAAGCATTGAAAATATTAAAACCTTATGAGAACAGCGACTATAAAGAAGCTTTGGAAGTTTTTTTAAAACAGCTTACTCAAAAAGAACAGGTATTATCATGATGATTTTTCCTGTTTTTACATTTTTCTATTTAAAATATAAAATATTATAAACAATTATGAGACGAGATAAAAGTCAGAATGAAACTGAAAATAAAAAAACAATCACAAACAAAATACTTGGCATTTTTATGTCGAGTCCTCAAAAAATTTTAAATTATAAACAAATTTCTGCATTATTAAATATAAAAGACGGCAACGGTAGAAAAAATGTAATAAAAGCATTAGAAGAATTATCTAATGTCGGCACGTTAAAAGAGTTAGAAGCGGGGAAGTTTCAATTAAAATCTCGTGTCGGACATATTACAGGTATAGTTGATATGTCAAAGCATGGATATGCATTTATTGAAAGTGATGACATCAGCGAAGACATTTTTGTGTCATTAAAAAATTTAAATACCGCTTTACACGGGGATACTGTTAAGGTAGTTATTTATGCAAAAAAGAAAAAATCGGGAATGGAAGGCGAGGTGGTTGATATAATAAAAAGAAATAAAGAACGATTTGTAGGAACGCTTGAAATAGTTCGAAATATTTCATTTCTGATACCTGATGACCATAAAATGATACATGATATTTTTATTCCTACCGAAAATTTAAATGGAGCGGTAAGCGGTCAAAAAGTAATTGCCGAAATTACCGAGTGGTATGAATACCGTAAAAATCCAACCGGAAGAATTGTAGAAATTTTAGGTATGCCCGGAGATAATGAAGTTGAAATGCACTCTATTCTCGCAGAGTTCGGATTACCGGCGAAATTCAGTACAAATGTTCTTAATGCTGCCGAAAAAATTAAAGAAAAAATAACGGATTATGATTTAAAAAGCAGAAAAGATTTTAGAAAAACCTTAACATTTACAATTGACCCCGAAGATGCAAAAGATTTTGACGATGCAATTTCAATTAAAAAAATTGATGATATTTTTTTTGAAATAGGCGTACATATTGCAGATGTAACACATTATCTCGAAGATAATTCATTGCTTGATAATGAAGCTTTCGAAAGGGCAACTTCTGTTTATCTCGTTGACCGTGTTGTACCGATGCTTCCAGAGAAACTATCTAATAATGTTTGTTCTTTAAATCCTAATGAAGACAAATTATGTTTTTCTGTTGTTTTTAAAATTGATATTGAAGCAAATATAAACGATATATGGTATGGAAAAACAATTATAAATTCAGATAAACGATTTAATTACCAGGAAGTTCAAAAAATAATTGATACTAATAACGGCAAATTTGTAAAAGAAATAAATATATTAAATAAAATTGCTCAAAAATTAAGAAACAATAGGTTTAACAAAGGCTCTTTTAATTTTGACCACAATGAAATTAAATTCATCTTGAATGATAAATTTCAACCTGTTAGTGTATATTTTAAAGAATCTAAAGAAGCAAATCATTTGGTTGAAGAATTTATGTTGCTGGCAAATAAAAAAGTCGCAGAATTTATTGGTAAACACAGAAAAGAAAAAGACTTTGTTTATCGGATACATGATAAGCCAAATCCTGAAAAGCTAATGTCTTTTTCGGGATTAGTAAATAAATTCGGATATACAATTGAAGCAAAAGACAATATATCTTTATCAAAATCTATAAATAAATTAATCTCTGAAATAAACGGCAAACCGGAACAAAACATAATTGAAAATCTTGCTATCAGGACTATGTCAAAAGCAATTTACAGCACAAAAAATATCGGGCATTACGGTTTATCTTTTGATTTTTACAGTCATTTTACTTCTCCAATAAGAAGATATCCTGATGTATTGGTTCATCGTTTATTATTTCATTATTTAAAAAAATCAAAATATTCAATTGATGAATTAGAAAAAAAATGTCGTCATTGTTCTTATAAAGAACAACAAGCAGTAATGGCGGAAAGATCTTCGATAAAATATAAACAAGTAGAATATCTTTCGGATAAGATTGGCGAAAAATATCTCGGAATAATTACCGGTGTAACCGAATGGGGATTATTTGTTGAAATTAAAGAAAATGCCTGCGAAGGTCTTGTTCATATACGAACATTAACAGATGATTTCTATGAACATGAGGCAGAAAACTACAGAATTATCGGCAAAGATTTCGGCAAAATTTATCAGCTTGGAAACGAAATAGAAGTAGAAATAGTAAATGTAAATATTGATAAAAAACAAATTGATTTTGAATTGGTTGAGGATTAAATTATTTCGAAATCTAAATAAAAACTAAATATTTTTTTTAGTATATGACAAAACTTTTTTTATATGGCATTTTTGTAAGAAATAAAAGATTTCT
>SLSH01000146.1 GCA_007130555.1 Bacteroidales bacterium | reverse complement strand
ATAGTGATGAGGACAAAATTACAGAAGAAGGCGTAAGGCATTCGCCATTCTTTAAGCCAGACTGGTCCCCTGATACATTTTTATCTCAAATGTATACATGTCATTTGGGTGTATATCGGGCAAGTTTAATTGCTGAAATTGGGGGTTTCCGAGAAGGGTTTGAGGGAAGCCAGGACTATGACCTGGTTTTAAGACTGACAGAGAAAACGAATAAGATATTGCATATACCCAAGATTCTTTATCACTGGCGTTGTATTGAAGGTTCCACAGCGTTAGCTTCGAGCGAAAAAAATTATACACACGTAGCTGCGGAAAAGGCCTTGTATGAAGCTTTGGAAAGGCGCAACGAAAAAGCTGTTGTGAAGAGTTATAAGAATCACCCTGGACACTTTTATATTAATTATATATTGAAAAATTGAGCACAAAAATATATATATTTTTTTACATTTTAGTGCATATTTTAAAAAATATTTTAAAATATTATCATATCTTATTGAATTATAGGTTATAAAACATAATATTTTACAGTAATAAATTTATTTATTTATGTTTTTTTACTATAAATTTGTTTTATAATGCATCGCATAAAATTATTTAATTATATGATTATTATAAAATGAAAATATTTAGAACTGCTAATAAAATATTTGAGTTTAAAAAATTAAGCATTTTAGAGAATAAAATTATTGGTTTTGTCCCTACTATGGGAGCATTACATCAGGGACATTTGGCACTGGTCAGACAAGCAAAAAAAGAATCCGATTACTGTATTGTAAGCATATTTGTTAATCCCAAACAATTTAATAATATTGATGATTATAATAATTATCCTAAATCAATTGAAAAGGATATTAGTCTGCTCAAAGAATGTAATTGTGATATATTATATTTACCCGAGAATAATGATATTTATGGAAATTATCAAGGGTATAAAATGGATTTTGAAGGACTAGACAATGTACTTGAAGGAAAATATAGGACGGGACATTTTCAGGGAGTAGTAGATGTCGTGTATAGATTGTTTGATATTATTAAACCCGATAAGTCGTATTTCGGAATTAAAGATTATCAGCAGTTATTAATAATTAAAAAAATGATTAAACAAGCCGGATTTAATATTGAAATTGTAGAGTGCCCTATTGTAAGAGAAAAATCAGGATTAGCAATGAGTTCGAGAAATATGAGGCTGTCCGAAAAACAGAAAAATAATGCAGCTAAAATTTATGAAATAATAAGGAATAAAAAATTTTCGATTGATGATAATCCAAAACAAATTGAAAATCAAATATCGCAGGAAATTAATAATATACCTGATTTAAAAACCGAATATGTAATATTTTGCGAACAGGATAGTTTAAATCAGGCATATCAATTTGAAAAAAACAATGGCGTTATGCTTTGTGTTGCAGTATATTGTGATAAAGTTAGATTAATTGATAATTTTTTTTATGTTTTTAAATAACTATTATATAAATTTGCAGAATATTTTTTTAATAATTTGAAATGAATATAGAAGTAGTTAAATCGAAAATTCATAAAGCCAGAGTAACTGAAGCTAATTTGCAGTATGTCGGCAGTATTACAATAGATGAAAATTTGATGAAAGCCGCCAATATTATAGAACACGAAAAAGTTCAGGTTGTTAATATAAATAACGGAGAAAGACTTGATACATACGTAATTAAAGGGGAAACTGGCTCAGGAATAATTTGTTTAAACGGACCTGCTGCAAGAAAAGTCGAAGTAGATGATATTATTATTATTATTTCGTATGCATCAATGGATTTTGAATTGGCAAAGACTTTTAAACCTGTTTTTATTTTCCCCGATACTCAAACCAATAAAATTATATAAAACTGTATCTTATAATGCAATCTGAAAAATGTATTAAATCCAAAATCTTTTCAAAAAAAGAAATTAAAAAAATATCTGCAGACTGGAAAAATCAAAAGAATAAAATAGTATTTACAAATGGATGTTTTGATATTTTGCATTATGGACATGTTTATTATCTTGCAAAAGCTAAAGAATTCGGAGACAAGCTGATAGTAGGACTAAATTCAGATTCTTCGGTAAAAACTATAAAAGGAGAAAACAGACCAATAAATAAACAAAACGAAAGAGCTTTTATTTTAGCCTCTTTAGTAATGATAGATGCAGTAGTTATTTTTGAAGAAAAAACTCCCGAAAATTTAATTAATTCCATAATGCCCGACATATTGGTTAAAGGAGGAGATTATTCTTTGGATAATATTGTTGGCGCAAAAGCTGTCATTAATAATGGGGGGAAAGTAGAAATTATTGATTTTATTGAGGGGTTTTCTACAACGGATTTATTAAAAAAAAATAGAATTTAATTATAAATTTTGTATCTTTGCCTTTTAATAAATTGGATATCTATAATACTTAGTTATAAATTAATCAAAAAAATATGAAATTTATTGTAAGATTGTTTTATATCGGTTTGTTATTCATAATTATTATGCTTTCGGGGTGTAAAAAATTTCATGAAGAAATAATAGGTACATGGGAATTTCATGGTTATGGTCAAAAAAAAGATAATATTTTTATATGGACTTTTTCAGAGAAAGGAGAATTAATCAGAATGAATGAATCTGGTTCATGGGTTGTTTATGATACTTGCTCTTATGAAATTTCCAGAGCATTATTAGAAACCAGAATTTTAATATACGATACGAAAAAATTAACCGGAGATCCTTATGGATTAGTTGATGGTTATTACAGAGTAGACAGGTTTAAAAACAATATACTTGCCATTACCAGAATTGAAACTATAGATGGACGTACCGAAGGGGCTTTTCTCAGATTAGAATTTACCAGAATTAAATAAATAATAATGACAAAAATTAAAACTGTTTTTGTATGTCAGAATTGTGGATATATTTCACCCAAATGGTCAGGTAAGTGTTCTAATTGCGATACTTGGAATTCGCTTTTAGAAGAAGTTCAGGATACAGGAAAATCCCAAAATAAAAATACAGATGTAATTAAAGGAAATCCCACTCCGATAAAAGAAATAACAGAAAAAAATTTTTCAAGAATAATTTTACCTTTTTCGGAATTTAACAGAGTGTTGGGAGGAGGACTTGTGCCAGGCTCATTAGTTCTCGTAGGAGGAGAGCCGGGGATTGGCAAATCAACATTGATTTTACAAACGGCTTTGCAAATTAATAAAAAAATTATTTATATCTCAGGAGAAGAGAGTGACGGACAAATAAAATTACGGGCAGACAGAGTCGGAATCAGTAACGATAATTGCTTAATATATACCGAAAATAATATAGAAAAAATTATCGCTACAATTGAATTCTCAAAACCTGATATGGTAATAATTGATTCTATACAAACCGTTTATTCTCACGAACTTACTTCTGCTTCAGGAACAATCTCGCAGATTAAAGAAGCAACACGACAATTACAGCTATTTGCAAAAAAAAATAATATACCGATAATTTTGATTGGTCATATCAATAAAGAAGGAGACATTGCGGGACCAATGGTTTTAGAACATATAGTTGATACTGTGTTGCAATTCGAAGGAGACAGCAACTACTTTTACAGATTATTAAGACCTAAAAAAAATAGATTTGGGTCAACTTATGAAATTGGGGTTTTTGAAATGAAATCTGATGGCTTGACAGAAGTTCAAGACCCCGGAAATATTTTATTATCTGCAGAAAATACTCAGTTAAGCGGAGTAGCATACGGAACTTTGGGAGAGGGAGCAAGAACTCTTATGCTTGAGGTACAAGCATTGTCAAGTAATGCCGTTTATAGCAGTCCGCAACGCTCTGCAACAGGGTTTGATAATAGAAGATTTCAAATGTTGCTTGCCGTTATCGAAAAAAGATTAGGCTTAAGATTGGCTCAAAAAGATGTGTTTTTAAATATTGCAGGTGGTATTAAAGTTAACGACCCCGCTGTTGATCTTTCGGTTGTCGCTTCTGTTGTTTCTTCTTATTTTGATAAAATTATTAAAGAAAATACTTGCTTTATAGGAGAGGTAGGACTGTCGGGACAAATAAGACCGGTAGCTCATATTGATAAAAGAGTAAATGAAGTTATCAGATTAGGATTTCAAAAAATATTTATTGCCTCGTCTCAAAAAAAAGATGTAAATAAAAAAAATGCCGAAATAATTTCAGTATCGGATATAAATCAATTTGCAACAAAATTATTTAAATAAATAATAAGACATTTACATTTTGTCAAAATCAACTCCGCCATGCATTTTGTTATATTTTTCGCAATCAATTTCAACACTTAGTTGAGAAGGTCTCTCAAAAACCGATTCGGTAGAGTAAGGTAAACTCTTATCTTCATAAACCTTTTGCATGTATAATGCCCAGATGGGCAAAGCCATTGATGCTCCTTGCCCCAGTGTGATGGTTCTGAAACGAATACTTCGTTCTTCTCCTCCAACCCATACTCCGCTTACTAAATCCGGAGTTATTCCGATAAACCAGCCGTCGCTATAATTATTAGTAGTACCGGTTTTCCCTGCAATTTCGTTATATAAATTATAGCGAAATCTTAATCTGACACTTGTCCCAAAGTTAACAACTCCTTTCATCATCTCTAACATAAGATAAGCTGTTTCTTCATTGATAGCCTCTTTGGTAATCGGATTAAAATCGGCCAAAACATTTCCGTTTTCATCCTCAATTCGGGTTACATAAACAGGTTTTGTATATATCCCCTTATTTGCATAAGTGCAATAGGCTCCGATCATTTCACTTAAAAGAACTTCGGATGCGCCGGCACAAATAGAATAATAAGGCTCCATATAACTGTTTACACCTAATTTATTTGCAATATTAATTACTGCCTGAGGCGAAAATTGCTTTAAAACCCATGCAGATAATTGATTTAATGATGCCGCTAATCCATAAATTAATGAAACCATTTCTCCTTCTCTTTTATTTGGAGAATATTTTGGAGTATAATATTCTTCAGGAGAACCTTCAGGAAGTCGAAAAGTAACTTCAACATTCGGAACCAGATGACAGGGCGAATATCCGTTTTGCATTGCCAATGTATAAATAAACGGTTTAATTGTTGAGCCTATTTGTCTTCTGGCTCTGTTAATCTTGTCAAATTTAAAATGCCTGTGATTTATTCCGCCAACATATGCTCTTACATAACCTGTATGAGGTTCCATTGACATAAATCCCGCTCTTAAAAAATATTTATAATATCGTATAGAGTCCCTTGGTGTCATAATTGTATCAATATCGCCATTCCACGAAAAAACACTCATAGCTGTGGGTGTTTCAAAAGCTCTTGTTATTGAATCTTCAGAAATTCCTGCAACTCTCATAGCACGCCATCTTTCACTACGTCTCATCGTATTTCTCATAATAGTTTCTATTTCCTCATGTGTCAGTAAGTAAGAAAAAGGAGCTTTTGACCTGTTAATTTGATCTTTATTAAATTCTTCTTGTAAAAAACCTCCAAGATGTTCTGATACTGCTTCTTCGGCATATTGTTGCATTTTGTTGTTAATTGTAGTGTATATTTTTAATCCGTCCTTATATATATCATATTTTGTACCGTCAGGTTTAAAGTTCTTATTAAACCAGCCATAAGAAGGATCCGTAACCCAGTTTATGGAATCTTCAACATAATTACGTTTGTCTAAATATCTGTCATAATTTGGTCTGGGAGCCGTTAGCCAAAGTCTTAAAAACTCCCTGAAATATGTAGCTTTACCAATATTATGGTCAACCTGCTGAAATTTTATTCCTAAGGGTTCTGATTTTAATGAATCAAATTTTTCTTTGCTGATAAAATCATATTTTAACATTTGACTTAAAACAACATTTCTTCTGTGTAATGTTTCATCAGGCCTTCTTAATGGATTATATCTTGAAGGATTCTGTGCCATCCCGACCAACATAGCAGATTGAGTAAGGGTTAAAGCATCAGGCGTTGTGTCAAAATATACTTTTGCAGCCGTTTCAATACCTACGGCAAGATTTAAAAAGTCAAACTTATTCAAATGCATTGCAATTATTTCTTCTTTTGTGTAACTTCTTTCAAGCTTTACGGCAATAACCCATTCTTTAAATTTGCGGATTATTAAATCCATGGTTGTCATATCTTGATCTCTTGGAAATAGCATTTTTGCAAGTTGCTGTGTAATAGTACTTCCACCTCCCTTTGAACCTCCGTCAAAAAAACCTGTAAATACACGGGGCAATGCTTTAAAGTCAACCCCCGAATGATTATAATATCTTATATCCTCGGTAGCAATAAAAGCATTTATCAGACTTTGGGGCAATTCGTTATAGTTAATTTGAGATCTGTTTTCCCTGAAATAAGTACCCATCAAAATATTATCAGATGAATAAATTCTTGTTGCCAGATATAAATTAGGATTTTCTAACTCTTCAAAATCAGGCATATATCCATATTTACCTTTATTCAAATTCGAAAAAAAGATAATTACAATTAAAAAAAACACAAAAAATAACGACCAAAAACTTATTGTAAAAATCGTTTTACTCCGCTTTGTGTAAGATGTTGCTCTGTTTTTTTCGTTTTCCATTTT
>SLSH01000269.1 GCA_007130555.1 Bacteroidales bacterium | reverse complement strand
TATTACCTTCAAAAAATACGATTATAATAAGTTTTGTCATGTATTGGAAAAAATATTATATTTGCCACGTAAAATTCTTTTTAACAAATTTATGAGTACAAAAGAAAAAATAGAAGTTCCGGTAATGTCAGAATTATTTGCCAAAGGACAAAAACCTGAATATCTTTACTGGGTTGGTTGTGCAGGAGCTTTTGACCTTAGGTACAGCAAAGTTGCCAAAGCATTCGCAATGATTTTAAATTATTTAAAAACCGATTATGCTGTACTTGGCACCGAAGAAACTTGTACAGGAGACCCTGCGAGAAGAGCAGGGAACGAAATGCTATTTCAGATGCAGGCAATGACAATTATTGAAATATTTAAATCTTACGAAGTAAAAAAAATAATATGCATTTGCCCGCATTGTTATAATATCTTTAAAAATGAATATCCCGATTTAGGAGGAAATTACGAAGTCATTCATTATACCGAATTTCTTGCAGACGAAATTAAAAAAGGAAAAATAAAATTAAACAAATCAAAAGTTCCTTCAAAATCTGCAACTTTTCACGACCCCTGCTACCTCGGGAGAGCAAACGATATATATGATGCTCCGAGATATATAATTGAGCAACTCGGAATTAAACATATTGAAATGAAACGTAATAAAAGTTTTGCACTTTGTTGCGGAGCTGGAGGCTCTCAAATGTTTAAAGATGCCGAAAAAGGTGACAAGGAAATTTTTATTGAAAGAACTGAAGAAGCACTGGAAACAAATACTGAAGCGATTATAAGTTCTTGTCCGTTTTGTATGACAATGATGACAGACGGGTTAAAATATAAAAATAAAGAAGAAGAAATCGAAAACCTTGATATAGCCGAGATTATTTTAAAAGCATTGGAATAGAAATTATTGCATGAATATTGAGGAAGTAAAATTTTTAATTATACGTTTTAGCAGTATCGGGGATATTGTTCTTACAACTCCGATAATCCGCGGGCTTAAACAGCAAGTAAAAAATTCCACAGTTCATTATTTAACAAAACCCGAATATGCTCCGATACTTTCAGCTAATCCTTATATTGATAAACTGCATACATTAAAAAGTTTTGGCGAAAGTATTAAAGAACTTCGGGAAGAACAGTTTGATTATATTATTGACCTGCATAAAAACCTGAGAACATACAGATTTAAAAATAAACTCAGAGTGCTGGATTTTTCTTTTCAGAAATTAAACCGGGAAAAGTGGTTGCTTGTTAATTTTAAAATTAATAAATTACCGGAAAAACATATAGTTGACAGATATTACAGTACGGTACATTTATTTAATGTGAAAAAAGATAATCTCGGACTTGATTATTTTATTCCGAATGAAGATAAGGTAAATATTTCCGAAATCAGCACTAAATTAGATAAAGGTTTTATCGCTATAGGAATTGGCGGACATCATAATACAAAAAAACTGACTGCCGAAAAAATTGTTGAATTATGTAAAAAAATAAGATATCCTGTGGTTCTTCTTGGCGGCAACGAAGATATTGAAACAGGAAAATTTATAAAAGAGAATTGCCCGAAAGTACATAATTTATGCGGTAAATATAACATAAACCGGTCTGCATCAATAGTAGAGCAGTCTAAGCTGGTAATTACGCACGACACAGGGATAATGCATATTGCAGCGGCTTTTAAAAAAGACATCATATCAATATGGGGCAATACCGTTACTGATTTTGGGATGTATCCTTATCAGCCCGGCAATAATTCGCAGATTTTTGAAGTCGGCGGTTTATCATGTCGTCCATGTTCAAAACTCGGATATAAAAAATGTCCTAAAAAACATTTTAAATGTATGGAAGATCAGGATATTGACAAAATTGCTTCAGCAGTTAAAGATATCTTAAAATAATATTACTATTAAAAAAGATAAATGGAAACAAAAAAATGCAAAAAATGTGGCAAGACATTTGATTGTTTACATTCTGCCGATTGCTGGTGTGCAGATTTAAAAATATCAAAAAAGCTTAGCGAATATCTTTCCAATACATATAAAGACTGCTTATGCAATGAATGTTTAAAGGCATACATTGAAAAAGAAAAAAATATTTTGTCTTAACAATAAAATCATTATTTTTGCAGTCTTAGAAATTGTTATGGTACCTTTGCCGAGTGGCTAGGCGCCGGTCTGCAAAACCGGTTACGGCGGTTCGAATCCGCCAGGTACCTCAAAAAAAGGGCTTGGGTTGAAAATACTCAAGCTTTTTTTATATGGTCATTATCTCTTTTTCTTTAGCTTCAATTATTTCATCAACTTTTTTGATATAATCTTCGTGTGTTTTGTGAACTGTTTGCTCAGCATTTTTTGCATCATCCTCGGAAGCACCTTCTTTTTTCAGTTTTTTAAACTCTTCAATTGCATCTCTTCTTTGTCCTCTTATACTGACTTTTGCAGATTCCCCAAAATTTTTAACTTGTTTCACAAGCTGTATTCTTCTTTCTTCGGTTAGCGGAGGGACTATTATTCTGAGGACTTCTCCATTATTTGCAGGATTAAATCCGAGATTGGCATTTTGTATTGCTTTTTCAATAATTCCAAGCATTGCTTTATCCCATGGCTGAATAAAGATTGTTTTAGCATCCGGAGTAGAGATATTGGCAACCTGAGATATCGGCGTAATTACTCCGTAATAATCAACTTTAATGTTGTCAACAAGAGAGGGGGAAGCTTTACCTGCCCTTACCTGTGATAATTCTTTTTCCAAATGCATTATAGCTGCATCCATTCCTTCTTCTGCGGTTTCAATAAAAAAATCAAGGTCTTCCATAGTCTTATGTTTTTATAATTATGTTGTAAAAATACTAATTTGTAATCAAAGTACCAATATTTTGTTTAAAAATTAGCGTTTTCAAGTTTCCCGGAGTATCCATATCAAATACAATAACAGACATATTATTTTCTTTACATAATGTTAATGCGGTAAGGTCCATTACCTTTAAGTTTTTTTTGTAAACTTCATCAAAACTGATTTTATCAAATTTTTCCGCATTTGGATTTTTTTCGGGGTCATCCGAATATACTCCGTCAACTCTTGTTCCTTTGATAAAAACATCCGCTTCAATTTCGACCGCCCTGAGAGCCGAAGCCGTATCGGTAGAAAAATACGGATTTCCTGTTCCGCCTGCAAATACGCAAACATATCCATTATTTAATGCCTCTGTTACTTCCGATTTATTAAACCTATGCCCTACCGACTCAATTGTAACGGCAGTAAATAATTTTGCTTTAATATTCTGAGATTCCAAAGCACTTATCAAAGCAAGTGAATTAATAACAGTGGCGAGCATTCCCATCTGGTCGCCTTTAACTCTGTCAAAACCTTTATCTGCTCCGGTTAATCCCCTGAAAATATTACCTCCGCCAATAACAATCGCAACCTGAATCCCTTTTTCCGCAATTTCTTTAATTTGCCCTGTATATTCCTTAAGTTTATTTACATCTATGCCCTGCTTTGATTTTCCTGCAATTGATTCTCCCGAAAGTTTAAGTAATATCCTTTTAAATTCAATATTTTGAAACATAATTTTATTTTTTAATATTTTTTTCAGATGCAAATTTAATTATTTTTACGTATTTTTGAAAAATAAATAATATTGATTAGATAATGAAAGAAAGAATTAATGCAACCGTAGCAATTGTTGACATACGTAATTTTACTCCCGTATTTGAAAATTTCGAAAAACAAAAGGATGATTCTTTCATAAAATACATGGAAGAATACTATTTAACAGGTCATAGGTTAGCAAATTTAGCTGCCTTTGACAAAAAAGTTTTTTTTAAAACAAGCGGAGACGGTTATATTGTAATTTTTTACGGGAAAAACCACGAACGGGCAGGATATCTTTTCGGGCTTTTACTATACAAAACTTTAATTCAAAAATGTAAGGATTTTAATAATACACATAAAACTAAAGTATTGTTTGGGATGGGTATCGAAACAGGAAAAGTAATACAAGTACTTTCAGACGGATTGGAAAATTTTCTGGGTTCGGTTATAAATGTAGCTGCGAGAATTGAAAATTCCACAAAATTATTTGACAATACTCATCTTATTATCGGTCATGAGTTGTATATAAAACTAATTGAAATACTGTATGGAAAAGCACAAAAGGAAAAAGTAGTAAACAGAAGTGACAGCTACGAAGATATTGATTACAAGCGTGTTATTCAATTGCATAATGAATTAAATAATCTGAGTCAAAAACTGATGTTATTTTATTTATTTAAACATCATTTAAAAGGAGTTGAAGAGCCCACGCCTTTATATCGTTTATCGCCATGTTTGACAGATTTTGATTTAAGTAAAAATTTCTCAAATGTAATAGAATTGCTATGTAATAATTCCGATAAATTTAAAAAAATACAAAAAGAAATACAAAATTAAAATAAACTTAAAGACAGTAAATATTTTATTAATATGTACATTTTTGCAGACAGCGGAGCAACTAAGACAAGATGGCTCATAACAGACAGTTCGGGAACTATTTTAAAAGAATTTAAAAGTTTGGGATTAAATCCGTATTTCTGGAATTCCAGAGATATTTTTGATGAAATAAAAAAAAACTTTCCTGAAGATGAACAAGAAATAAGTGTAGAAAAAGTGTTTTTTTACGGGGCAGGGTGTGAAAATCACGATAAATATCAATCTTTATCTGATGCACTTGAAACTTTTTTCCCTGTTGCAATTATTTATATTTATTCTGATATGCTTGGTGCTGCAAGAGCATTATTTAATAATAAAGAAGGAATTGCGGCTATTCTCGGCACAGGTTCTAATTCTTGTGTTTTTAATGGTCATACTGTTTACAGAAAAACAGTTACGTTGGGTTATATACTTGGCGATGAAGGTAGCGGAGCACATATCGGAAAATTGTTTATAAAAAAATATCTTGAAGGAGGGTTTAATGAAGAATTAACAGATAAAATAAAACTGGAAACAGGTGCAACTATTGAAACTGTCAAAGAAAGAATATACAGCAAACCGCAACCCAATAAATATCTTGCAAGTTTTTGTAATTTTGTAAATGATAATCTTAAAGAACCTGAAATACTTAATATAGTAGAAAATACATTTAGAGATTTCTTTAAAATGCACATAAAACCTTTTCCCGAAAGTAAATATTTACCCGTTAGTTTTTGCGGTTCGGTTGCATTTTACTTTAAAGATGTTTTATCAAAAATCGCAAATGAAAATAATATAAAAATATCACAAATTATTCAGGATCCTTTGGAAGGGATAATTGAGTATCACAAAGAAAAGGGATTTTTCTAGTCGTTATTTCCCGACATTCTCTGATAAATATTTTCAGCAATAAGATAATACGAATTATAAGAGCCTAAAATTTTGTTTAATTCATCGTAATTTTTTATAATTTTACTACGTTTTTTACCTTCCGGTAAAATTGCTTTTAATTCTTTTATAACAGAACTGTTATTTAATTCTTTTTGAATTAGTTCCGTAACAACTTGTTTGTCGAGAATTAAATTAACCAAAGAAATATATTTAACACTAGCCACCATTTTTGCAATTGCCACGGATATTTTTCCTCCTTTATAACAAACTACCTGAGGCACTCCAAACAATGCTGTTTCAAGTGTTGCAGTACCTGAGGTTACCAGTCCTGCTGTTGCTGATGATAATATATCATAGGTTTTATTAAATAAAATTTTTACATCGGATTTCCCGATTATTTGTTTATAAATTTTTTCGGAAACACTATGCGAACCTGCTATAACAAATTCATAATCATTAAAATCCCGTGAAGCTTCAATCATTATCGGAAGCATATCTTTCACTTCTTGTTTTCGGCTACCTGCCAGAATTGCAATAATAGGTTTTCCACTTAAATTATTTTCTTTACAAAAAGAATTAAATTCAGGTTTCTTATAATTGCTTATTGTTTCAACCAAAGGATGTCCGAAATATTCGACTTCAACGCCGTATTTTTTATAAAATTCCTTTTCAAAGGGCAGAATAACATACATTTTATCAACATATTCTTTAACCGTATATACCCGTTTTGTGTTCCATGCCCATACGGTAGGAGATATAAAATACAGAACTTTTATGGATTTTTTTTTAGCCCATCTGGCAATTCTTAAATTAAATCCCGGATAATCTATTAATATAATTGCATCAGGATTATAGTCTAAGATATTTTTTTTGCATTGCTTAAAATTATCAAGAATTTTTCTCAGATTTTTTACCACTTCCGTAAATCCCATAAAAGCCAGTTCGCTGATATTTTTATCTAAGGGGACATTTTGCTTTGAAATATTATTTCCTCCCCATGCACGGAATTCACTTTTAGAGTCAATTGATTTTAATTGCTGAATTAATTTCGCCCCGTGTAAATCTCCGGATGTTTCTCCTGAAATAATATAATATTTCATTGCGAAAATTTAAGTATTATTACTAACAAAGTATAAATAAAAATTGCAAAAATCACGCCTTTAATGGAATACCAATAATCTAACTTTTTAAAAATTACAAATAGCAATAAATTTGGTAAAACACTCATAAATATAGTTAACAAAAAATTATCGGTTTTTATTAGTAT
>SLSH01000366.1 GCA_007130555.1 Bacteroidales bacterium | reverse complement strand
TATAAGTATTATTTCTATTTTTAGTTATATAAATTAGGTATTAATACTTAGAATAAAATAGAAGTGTAAATTGATAAAACAAATTATTTTTATTTTGATACTACTATAAATTTAACATCCCCCCTTTAAAAATCACTCATAATCCATTTAAATAGAGGAATACCTTATGTTTTTAATGTTTTATTAACACATTTTAACTATTTGTAAATAGTCAATAATTAAAATCGTGTGTATATTTGCATAGGAATTATATAAATTTTTCATAATAATCTCCTTACAATAACAATGCTTAACTTGTTAAAAATCCTGTCTCCCAGACAGGATTTTTAGTTTTATCTGCAAAACTTCTATTATTATAAATCTAAGAATATGATTTTTTAACTTCTTCGGAAACTTTATTAATATCCAATATTACTAAACCGTCTATAGAAAAGTTAAAGTCAGGGTCAACATTAAATTCTGTTATTATACCTCCCAGCGACATATATTTTTTTATTAATATAGGGATGTTAAATTTATTGATGTCAATGCATTTAATAATTTTATCCATTTTATTAATATCATTTCCTACAGAATCCAGAATAATTTTATGGTGATGATTTAATTTGTATTTAAATTCAAGTCTGGGACTGATTAATTTTGATATTTTCGGGTCATTATAATTTCTTTTCAGGAATTCTAGAAGTAAAATTTTAGAGTTTGTTGAAAATAAACTACTGATACTTACCGGTCCGATTAAGTATTTGTAATCAGGATACATCATTGTTACATTATTTATGCCTCTCCACAGAAGAAATAATGGTAATGTTTTTCGTTGATAATCCTGAACAATAAACGAACGTCCTAGTTCCATAGAGTTAGATAAATAAGTTTCGAATTCTTTTTTAAAATTAAAGAGAGTATTTAAATAGAATCCGTTTATGCCGTAATTATCAATTATTTCTTTGCCCATTCCTATTCTGTATGCTCCTACGATACAGTTTTTTTCATCATCCCATATAAACAAATGATTATAATATTTATCAAATTTGTCATTATCAAATTCTTGTCCGGTACCTTCTCCTATTGTTCTGAATGTAAGTTCTCTCAGTCTTGATATTTCTTTGAAAATATTTGGTATTTTATTTGTCGGTGCAAAAAAGCATGAATAGTTTTCAGCAGAAAATAATTTATGTTCTTTACTGATTTCATTTATTTCTCCGATTAAAAGATTTGCAGGGATAGTTTCAATTATATGTTGAGCTATATGGTCTTTACTGAACTCGGAACTTTCTTCTACGTTTGTATTTAAGCAGTATGTTATTGATTTTAAGGTTTTTCCGAGCTGTTTGATTTTGGTAATATTTTTAAATGCATTAATGTGTATGGGATATCCGAATCTTATTTTGATATCCGAATTCTTTTTGTTGATTAATTCCTGGGGCAATCTTAAAGTTCTTAATGACGGATGTATTCGTCCTAAAAAGTGAAAAAAAGGACTGTTTTTATCATTAATATAAACGGGTACGACATATACATTTGATTGTTTAATAAATTTGATGATATTGTTTTGCCATGCTCTGTCTTCAACTCTTTTTAGTTTGCCATAGTTTGTAGAAACTTCTCCTGCCGGAAAAAATGCCAGTGAATTTCCGTTTTGAAGATAGCTGTGCATTTCTCTGATTCCTTTATAACTGGAAAATAAGGCTTTGTTTTTTTCAAAAGGATTTACTCCGATAAAGTACTGTTTTAAAGGAGCTATTTTTTCTAATAAAAAGTTAACAACAAATTTTACATCTGGTCTTTTTTTTGATAAAATTTTAATTAAAGCAAGTCCGTCCCATCCTCCCAGAGGATGATTGGCAATAAAAACAATAGGGACTTTATCAGGGATATTATTCAGATCTGTTTTTAAAAACTTTATGCTGTTATTATTATACTTAAAAGTATTATCCAAAAAAATCTGAAAATCATTATGATAACATTTGTCATAAAACTTATTTATTTTATTTAAACTTAATACAGGCATTGCTATAGCAGCAAGTATGCTACCAATAAAACCTTTTAATTTAACACTTTCTTTAAGGTCTTTTTTATTAATTAAGGTTTTATTTCTAACTTCGGAAGTCATTTAAAATAAAATGTATTATTTACATCTACATAATGTATGAATATAAATGGCAAAATTACAAAAAAAAATAAGTTTATCAAATTATATGTTATAAAGTTTCGCAAAATATTTATGGGATAAATGGTTTTGTCACGAAATTTGCAAAAAAGGCAAATTTCCCGCCAAAACAGGTAGTGTGTTTTCTTTATACCCGTACCGGCGGCTCCGCTTGCGGGTTATTTATCTGTGTCGCTTACAGTGTCAGATTTTTGTAAATAATGAAATATTGCACCCCACTCACTCGGATTGCATTTTGAGACAACGGCAATTTACGTTTTGTTACAAAAAACACAGATTCTAAAAATTATTTCTGTATCCTATGTGGATTTTAAAACTGTTAAAGTCAAAATTATTCTGATTTATTTTACCCAAAGCATATACCAGCGAAAAAACGCCTGCATTTGTTTGCAGGTTGATACCTGCTCCGATGCCGTGGGCTAAGTTATATCCTTCTTCTTTCGTAAATCGTTTTTCGAAATATGCAAAATCATAAAATCCGAAAAATGCGGAGTTTTCTTCAAATAAATATCTGATTTCAATATTATATATCGAATAACCTGATGTGGGAAACGAATATTCGTCAAATCCTCTTATGGTATTTAATCCGCCGATTCTGAAAAGTTCATTTTCATATAATTGTTCACTATACATAAGAGATGTTCTGTTATTAAATTTAATTGCCATATACTTGAAAATCGGGAGGTAATACGATAAAATCAAAGTGCTTCTTGAATGTAAAACAGATTTTTCTTCGTTATCTTCGGAGCTTAACGAACTTGTTCTGGTACCCATTGCCGAAGATATGTAAAAAGACAAACCTCTGCGTGGATTAAATACATTGTCTAATTTTGCATATTTATACGACAATCCACCCAAATCTGCTTTTATATTTGCATAATCGCTGTCGGGTTGTTTATTATCAAGGACATAAGAATTAAAAGATTGATAAAAAATATCAAATCCGTTATCGGCAAAAGTAAAATATCTGAGGCTTATTTTCAAGTCGGTACTAAAATATGACGAGTCTCTTTTTTCCATATTAAATTCAATACCTGTTCCGAATCTTGAACGGAACCAGTACGGATAAAATCCATTTATCAATAAATTTTGACTTTGCTCTTCGAGTCTTTGCCATTCAAAAGATAATAATTCTCCTCTGCCAAGAGCATTATTTAACAGAAGATTTACATCCCCTGTTATCAGTATTTTATCTGTTGTTTGATTATTCGGAAGAATTCCCAATATCCCGTTAAATTGATTTGCTTTTTTGCTTTTCAGGTACATTACCAAATCAGCTTTGTTATCAATAAATGCCAATTCATAATTCCTTGTCTGTTCAATAAAAGCAAGATTTCCTATAAGGCGGTTTATTTCATCTGTTTTTCTCATCGAAAATATACTGCCTTTTCGCAATGACAGATAGTTTTGCAAATAATGGTATTTTAAATCTATATCGCCTTTAATAATAATACTGTCAAAATAATATTTATCGCCTTTGTCAACATTTATTTTTGCTTTAAACAGCGAGTCGTTTATATAAAACTCATCAAGTTCAATCCTTGCAAACGGATAACCGTTGTTCTGACAATATTTCAGAATATTTTCGTACATTTTATTTAATCTGTAAATATCAACGGGTTTATTATTTATTTTAGCCTTTTGGAATATATCTGTAAATGATGTGTCGGGTTCTAAATTGTCCCAGAAATATTTATGCCCTCGTGTTAAATATGCTCTGTAAACCGAATCAGTCAACTTTATACTGTCGTATCCTGCCGAAATGTATGCACCGGATATTAATTCTTCTTTTTTGTCTTCAAGTATCTTATAAACCGAAATACTGTCTGTATCAGTATGTTTATCTGCTAACTTATAGTTTTGATGTTGATAATCTCTGTAATAATAAAATAGTGATTGAGAATAAGTTAGGGAATTGCTTATATAAAAAAGAAAAATTAAAAATAAATATATTATGTATTTGTACATTATATTATTTTATACGCAGTATTGAACCGTATTGCGGATGTATTTTTATGATTAAATCTTTTTTGTTCATAATTTTTTCGGGAATACTTGTAATAATACCGCACTGAGGAACTATTACATTCTTTTGTGCATAATAATTATCAAAAATTCCGACATATACCGTTGCAGTTGATGGTATGCGATAATGTAATCCTTTTGTTTTTTCTTTTATTTCATTTTGCATTACGAAAAATCTGTCAAATTCATTTGCGGTACCCGTATTTTTAAATTTCAGATAAACAGGATATGTAAAATTATCCGGTTTATTTGTAACACCCAGATTGTCGCACAGGTAAAACATTGTTGCCGAATCGTTTTGCTGCATATTATCCGGTATATATCTGTAAACAAAAGTCTCCGATTCTTTTATTGTTTTACCGATAAATAATTCCAGATATTTTTGCTCCATTTCATCAAGTTTATTTAGTATTTGCTTCATTGTTTTATTTTCGGGAAATAATTCTATGTCTCCTTGTAGCAAGTATAATCTGCTTTTCCGGAGTTCTAATATAAATTCCGCTGCTTCTTCGGCTTTTTGTTCTTCGGATTTAATTGTCATAACAGGATTATAAACCGGAATTTTCTGAAAGACCGAATCAATTTCAATTACTTTATAAGTCGTATCAAATATACTTGTGAAATTTTCTTCAACAGTCATATCCGTAAAATGAACTTTGGTGTCATAAAAATCAGGAATATTGTATTTTGTGTGATAATCATACGGGCTGAATTCGAGAGCTTCGGTATTCATTCCTAATAAAACCATATTATCGTCAAAATAAAAATCATTATTCTTATTGTTCATGATAAGAAAAGCCGCAGAGGGGTCGGCTTCATAGTATTCCTGAATTTTTATACCGGTAATATCGGAATATGATGTTTTTTGTGTCATAACATCTTTAATACTTAAAAATTTCTCAGCGTATTTGTGATATGGTCCGGGAATAAAACGTTCGGAAGTAACTTCGGTTTGAATTTCTATTACTGCACGGGGTAAAAAATATGTTAATCCCGTTTTTTGTACCTGAATATTTTTATCTCCCACAGAAACTACATGCAGCTTTGACGAGCAGGAAAATAAAAGCATACATACGAATACAAGAAAGAATGTGTTTTTCATAATCAATAAAATTTTTATGCAAATTTAAATAAATATTTCAAATAAAAACGGAAAAATGAGTTCTAAAATTGTTTTAAGCTAAGTTTAGAATAATGAATATTTATCCCTCAGTGCCGGATTTTTGTAAATATTGAAATCTTGCACCCCGCTCACTCGGGTTGCAAATCCGAGCGAGCAGAGGGGTGTATTTTGCAAAGAGGAATTGTCAGTAAGATTTGGCAGATAATAAAAGTTTTGTCATCAGCTTAAATACATTTTTTTATTTTTTTCCCTTTTATTTAGCGGATTTAAAAAATCTATTTTACTTTTGTAAAAAAATCGTTTATTATGCACAGAATCTTTGTAATTATAATTGTATTTAGTTTTATTGTTTTTAGTAATTGTCAAAATGCTGATAATGAAGCAGTTTCGAATGGTATTGAATCCGGCAATTGCGGTAGTTCCGATTATTTTATTTATGCAACTCTTTGGTATCAGAGTTCTGCCGAAATGAGAGCATCATATTATCAGGCTTTTAATCTTGCAAAAATTGCACTTAAAAATAATTTATCTGAATATGAGGGTAAAAAACCGCCTGCAATAGTGCTGGACTTGGATGAAACAATTCTTGATAACAGTTATTATCAGGCAGATCTGATATTCAACGAAGATACTTATAGTCTTGAAACATGGAAACAATGGACCGACTTGGAGTGTGCTCAGGCATTACCGGGAGCAGTTGACTTTTTAAAATATGCAGTTAGTACAGGTGTTGAAATTTTTTATGTTTCAAACAGAAGATTAAGTGAAATTGAATCTACATTTTCGAATATCAGGAAACTGGGATTTCCCGAAATTCCCATAGAAAATTATATATTCAGAGCAGATGAGAGCAGTAAAATTATAAGAAGAGACATTGTAAGAGAGAATTATGAAATAATTTTATTACTGGGAGATAATTTAAACGACTTTGCGGGAATTTTCGAAGACAGAACCGTAAATAACGGATTTGATGCCGTTGATAATAATAAAGAATTGTTCGGAACCAAATATATTGTTTTCCCAAATCCTATGTACGGAGAGTGGGAGGGAGCAATATACGAAAATAAGGAATTAACGCCTCAACAAAACAGACTTAAAACTTTAAAAGGGATTAATTATATTTGTAAATAATATGATGAAAAAGTTTACGGGAAAGACAGCATTGATTGTAGAAGACGATAACATCAGTTCACATTATTTGAATTTGTTATTGCAAAAAAACGGATTTGATTTAATAAATGCGGATAATGGCGATCAGGCAATAGAATTATTCGAAAATAATAAAATTGATATAGTGCTTTTAGATATTCAGATACATGGATTAGACGGATTTGAAGTAATAAAAAGTCTGAAGAAAAAAAATAGTAAAATCCCCATAATTGTACAATCTGCAAGCGAAGCTGTTGAAATTAAAGATAAATGTATAAATTTAGGATGCAACGCATATCTTGAAAAACCTGTGAGTAGCGAAGAACTATTATCAAGTATAGAAAAATTATTAACTAATTAAAAAAAAAAGGGATATGGGTATAGGGGGGATAAGGTATAAGGGGGTATAAGGGTCTATGGGTATAGGGAACGCTCCCTTACACCCCTATACCTCATCCCCTATACCTTATCCCCTTAAAATAGTGATAGAATCAAAAAAAATAACTTTATTATTAACTAATTAAAAAAAATAATTTATTATGAAACAATTTTGGAAATTTACCTTGGCGACAGTTACCGGATGTGTCTTATCTTTTATTGTAATTTTCGGTATAATATTCATTTTCTTTTCGGTATTAATCTCAGGATTAGGAAAAGGATTTAAAACAGATAAAGATGTTCTGATAAAAGAAGGGACAGTATTGGAAATAAATCTGGAAAATGAGATACCCGACAAAACTTCCGATAATCCGTTTAAAAGTATTGATTTTGTAAATTTTGAATCAACAAGAATTATCGGATTAAACGATATATTAAAAAATATCGAAAAAGCAAAGAACGATGATAATGTTAAAGGAATTTATCTTAATTTATCGGTATTACCTGCGGGTTTTGCGACAATAGAAGAAATAAGGAATAAACTTATTGATTTTAAAGAATCGGAAAAATTTATAATAAGCTATTCGGATGTTTATTCGCAAAAAGCATATTATTTAGCCAGCGTTTCGGATGAAATTTACCTTAATCCGCAAGGTTCTTTTTTATGGTCAGGTCTAGTTGCACGTTTATTGTTCTTTAAAAATGCACTAGAAAAACTGGGCATAGAACCGCAGATTTTCAGATACGGAGAATTTAAAGCCGCAACCGAACCGTTTACCGAAGAAAAAATGAGTGAAGCAAACAGATTGCAGACAACCGAAATGCTTCAAAGTATTTGGGACGAAATAATTTTAAATATATCTGAAGAAAGAAATATTTCAATTGAAGATTTAAACTTATATGCGGACGAACTTATGTGTTATAATGCAGAAACATCACTGAAAAACGGAATGATAGACGGCATTATGTATTATGATGAATTTCTTGAAATAATAAAAGAAAAAACCGGAGCAGATGAAGATGCCGAAACAAAAGATTTTATCGTAAATCTTACAAAATATCAAAGAGTGAAAACAAAAGGAATTGAAACAACAAGAAGTAAAAATAAAGTTGCAGTTGTTTTTGCCGAAGGAGAAATTGTAATGGGCAAAGGCAGAGAGGGTAGTATAGGCGGAGACAGATTAGCGGAAGTTATCAGAGAAATACGTTTAAATGATGATTATAAAGCAATTGTTTTGAGAGTTAATTCTCCGGGAGGCTCGGGATTGGCTTCCGAAACAATCTGGAGAGAAGTAGTGCTTACGGTTAAAGAAAAACCGGTTGTTGTATCAATGGGAAATCTTGCCGCATCAGGAGGATATTATATAGCTTGTCCTGCAAATTATATCTTCGCACAGCCAAATACAATCACAGGCTCAATCGGAGTTTTTGGACTAATTCCGAATATGGAAGAACTTATGAACGATAAACTGGGAATCTCTATTGATGTGGTTGCTACAAATAAAAATGCAGATATAGGCTCGGTTATGAGACCGATAGAAGAACACGAAAGACAATTTATACAAAAACAAGTAGATGATTTTTATGAAGTATTTCTCGACCGCGTTGCAGACGGCAGAAAAAATCTCAGTACCGAAGAAATACGACTTATAAGCGAAGGCAGAATCTGGAGCGGAATTAGTTCGGTTGAACTCGGACTGGTAGATGAAATCGGCGGAATAAATGATGCCGTTAATAAAGCCATCGAATTAGCAGAACTAGACGATTACAGACTAATAGAATATCCGAAAGGAAGAGATTTTATGGAAAAAATAATTTCTGACCTTTCTTTTAGTCTGACACATAAAATTTTTAAGCAAACACTGGGAGAAAATTATAAAACATTCCAACTAATCGAACAAATCAAAGAAATGGACGGAGTACAGGCAAGAATGATTTTTGATATGGATATTAAATAGTGTCCGTCTATAAACTCGGAGTGTCTGAACTATAAAGTTCGGTGGCTTTGTAAAAAAAATATGTCGGGAAAATAAAAAAGGATTAAACTGATAATCAACAATTTAACCCTATTAAATGTCGGGGTGAGTAGATTCGAACTACCGACCCCTCGCCCCCCAGACGAGTACTCTAAACCAAGCTGAGCTACACCCCGATTTTTTTGCAAATTTAATAAGTATTTGGTTTTTTGCAAATATACATGTAAAAATTTTTGGCTTAATGGATATTTTTAATGGTAAAATCTTTTGAAAAATTATATATGACATGCGTTGAAACTAAACGAGAAAAGGCAACAGAATTCAGAAAAAATGTTAATAAGAAGTGTGCCGAGAGTTTAAATAAATATTTTAAGATTGAAATGTTCGGGACAAAATTTGAAGACATTATGAGAGAACGGATGAAATTCGGAGTCGTATATTTACCATTTTATAATGATGCATATAAGTTATATATGTATTTAGTAGGTTTTCAAAATTCAGGTTCTTTTACTCCATAAGTTTTTTCAGTGTTTCGGCATCGGGCAGGGCGTTTTTCAGTTCAGGTGGTAGCGTTTCGCTGGTTTCCCATAAATGAAAACTCATTACCCAAAGACATTAAAAACTTACGAATATTATTGACTATTTCGTTTTCCAGAACTCGTTCATCAATTTCATCATCGGCATCTTCTATATTTACAAAATCCAGTAAATACTGGTCTTTAAACACTTTTAATGCTTTGTTCGATAATATATCCGGCAAGGTTTTTTTGAAATTATTTGATTCGCCTCGTTCGTGTAAATGACTTTTATTATTTAATTCTGTACGCAAATGCCTGACCGACCAAAAATTTTGAGCAACTTTTTCGATGTAATACCACCGTTCTACTTCACTCTCAGTTTTTAGAATAATTTCGTAATGATGAGTAAAAGAAACTGATATAAAATTGTTTTTGTTTGACTTTTCTATTTTATTATCGAATAAATTTTCCTGTTTATTTATATCACTCGTTAATGACGAGTAAATTACTTTTTCTGAATTTTCAAATTTACTCGTCAGTGACGAGCAAATTGAAGGTTCAACTTTCCATGCTTTGTAAAAGCTGCGCATTTTTTCAATATTTTTACCTAAAAATCCCCTTACGCCAGGTAATTCCATTTGTAATTGAGACGAAATATCTTCAATAACTTTTGCACCCCATTTGTTTTTCTCAAATTCATCTTCAACTGTTTTTCCAATGGAGAAATATAATCGTAGCATTTCGGCATTTGCTAATTTAGCAACAACATACCGACTGGAAATAATCTGCTGTTTTAGCTTTTTAATAAAATTGCTTGATATATTAATATTGCTCATATTCATCAAAATTTAGTTTGAACTGCTAATGTAATATATGATTAAATTATTTATAATGATAATCTTAAAAATATATATAAAATAGATATTATTTAAAAATTGGTGCGAAATTCTACTGAAAAAACAAATTACTTGCTGGATAAATAGTGTTTTAGCCTCTCAAATTTATTATGGTGTTGTAAATAAAGGATAATAAAATGAAGTTTCTTTTTTAAATGGAGTTAATATAATTGGATTTCCATATTTATCTCTAACATAAAACTTTCCTATCCTTGCCTCATCATACTTATTATATGCAAAATGTCTTTTATCCATTTGTTTTATATTGGTAATATAAAATGCATTATCTATGTAAAATTCATTATCAAAGTTTTCTGTAAGCGAAAAAGTTAAAAAATTTCTAAAAACCCTTGGGGTTGTTTCTTTTGAAAATGATTTAGAATAAATTGTGGTTTTTCTTTTTGGGTTATCATTTCTCGGAACAACTTTTTGTTCATCATTTTTACCCAATTTGTAAAAAGGATATGGTAAGATATAAAATTGAGAACGAAAATAATTTGATTTTGGAGGGATAAATGTTATTCTTTCTTGTTTTACCGTTGATGAAGTTGACATACTGTGCCCACTACTAATACTAACGGAAGTCTTAGGACTTAATACTGTTCCTCTATAATAATAACTACCATAGTATTCATAAGAATTAACTATTTGTTCATCTATCCAGTAATCAAGTTTAACAGCGTTATCAATATATGCTGATTTTTTCCAATCAATATATATTGGTTTGTCTAATTTATTGAATATTGCAAAAGTAATTAAACCTTTACTTGACCAAAAATTATATGTAATTTTTAGAGTGTCAGTCTCATAAACGTAGAAATCGTCAATAGTATTAATATTTAATGAATTAGTTTCAAAAACTTGCACGTAATATTTTGAACAACTTAAAATTAAACTGCAAATTAGTATTATTAAAATTGTTTTTTTCATAGAATTAAGATTTTATTAAAATTCAAAAATACAAAAAATAAATTATTTAGTATATTTGTAATAAAAGATCTCCTACGCTGTCGCAAGGAGTATGCTGAAGTGCTACATTGAGGCAACTTGAAATGTTATTAGAAGCATTGCATTTTGTGGCATCGGAGCAACTGACTTTTTCTATCAGGCTGAAAATCAGGCTCTTTCAATTCGTCAGTTGATAACTGACTTTTTTTTCTCTTGCTCAAAATTGTAATAAGAGGGATTATTTCATGATCCCAACGGGGGGAGTTGTAAAGAAAACCAAAAAAAAAGTTTTTTTTCTCTTGCTCAAAACTGTAATAAGAGGGATTATTTCATGATCCCAAAGGGGGGAGTTGCAAAGAAAACCAAAAAAAAAGTTTTTTTGGTTTTTTTATTTTATGCCTTCACTTCGAAAAACGAGTTTTTCTCGCTTGTCATAAAATAAAAAAAAACCGCTTTGCAGCGGTTTTTTCTTTGCGGAGAAAGAGGGATTCGAACCCCCGGACCGCTCGCACGGTCAACGGTTTTCAAGACCGCCGCATTCGACCACTCTGCCATTTCTCCGCCGCAAAAATACAAAAAAAAATTCTAAGAAAAAAAATAATTCAGCCTTTTTTATTTTTTCTTAGTCGTTAAGTATAATATCAGCAGATTTTTTATGTTCCGAGATTATTCTATGTTCGATTTTAAGCACATTTTCAATAAAATCCGACTGCGAATCACGTGCTCTTTTTAATCTGTTAAGTTTTGTATCAATATAGGTTCTGTTAATAAATGCACGTAAGTCGGTGTTTTGAAGAAGTGTGGTATATGTTCCTTCGGCAATAATAACATCAGGATTTTCCGAATTTAAAATTTCTTCACCGATTTTGTTTTCTTCGTAATATACCAAAGGTTTATGGATTTGTGCGGGATTTCTTTCTTTCAGCATTTTTATATGTTCGTCCATCAGTTCCAGCTTAACTTCGTCTGTTCCGACCCAATTGATATCTTCCTCTCGTTTATTGTGGTTGCTTTTCGGAGGTAATTTAAAATAATCATCCTGTCCTAAAATAATTGCTTTTTTATTTTTTGATTTAATAATTTCTGCCAGACAATGGGCTGTTTCGGATTTTCCGCAACCCGATTCTCCTGCAATCGAAACAGCAACAGGTTTTGTTAATCCGGGATGTTTTTCAGTAAGCCTGTTAAATATTATTTCTGCACTTTTTTTGTGAAATTCGGTAATAATCAATTTGTCGCCTATCATAATAGTATTATATTTTTGAATTATTAACAAAAATAATATTTTTGCAGTAAATTATTTATAAAAAAATGAATAAATTTATAATAAGTTTTGGTTTAATAATAATCTCTTTATTTTTTTATACGGATATAATTGCTCAGGAAGAGATTGGTATATGGCGAACGGTTGATGATAAAACAAATATAGATAAATCTTATGTTGAAATTTATATCAGAAACGGAAAATTATACGGTAAGATTGTAAAAATACTTGATAAATCGGACGGAGAAAACCCTTTATGTACAAAATGCCCGGGGGCATTAAAAAATAAGCCGATTTTGGGTATGCATGTAATTAAAGGTCTGAAAAAACGCAGAAATGACTGGTATCTTGACAAAGGAGCCTTTGATCCGGAAACAGGAGGAACTTATGATTGCAAAGTCTGGTTGAAAGACAATAATACACTGCAAGTCAGAGGATACTGGGGAATATTTTACAGAACTCAGACATGGCATAGGGTTAAATAGTTGGGAGTTGGGAGTAACCTACTATGCTTTTCTGAGTAACATCAGTCCATCCCGCACTGGTAAGATAATTTTTTCTATTCTGTCATCAGTTTTTATAATATTATTAAATCTGATTATACCTTTTGTCATATAATCGTTTGAAGCAGGCTCAGAAAAAATTTTATTATCCCAAAGCACATTATCGGCGACAATAA
Organism: Bacteroidales bacterium; assembly: GCA_007130555.1. Taxonomy (GTDB): domain Bacteria; phylum Bacteroidota; class Bacteroidia; order Bacteroidales; family ML635J-15; genus SLSH01. Next base: position 8,569 of record SLSH01000366.1, on the reverse strand, counting down.
GTCCTCCTGTTTTAATTTTCGGTAAAATCAGATTGTAATAATCGGTATATTCCCGTTTGTCTGCGTCAATAAAGACCATATCAATATTATCGGGTAAATCGGGAATAATTTTTAATGCATCTCCAATAATAAAATCAATTTTATCTTTAAGATTTACAAGATTTATATATTTATTTACAATATCTTCAAGTTCTTTATTTTTTTCGATTGTTATCAGTTTTTCTCCTGTTTGCAAAGCCATTCCCATACATATTGCCGAATATCCTGTATAAGTTCCTATTTCAAGAATTTGTTTTGACTTTGTTGTTTTTATTAAAAAATTCAAAAACAATCCCTGGTGCCAGCTTGATAACATTCGGGGATGCAGTTGGGTAAGAATTGTTTCACGCCTTAATTTTTTCAATATATCAGGCTCTTCTCCGCAAATATCCGTGATAAATTCTTCCCGTAATTTTGTATAATCCATATTTTATCTGTAAATTAATTCAGAAAAATTATCTCTTTGAAAAATCTCGTTAGCTACCTCTATTATTTGTTTTTCAGTGATTGAATTTATTTCTTTATACGATTCTTTAAGACTGTTGACTTTATTATAAAGCAAAAATGATTTACCCATTGAAATAAGCTGATTGGAATTAATTTCATTACTTATTGCCAGTTGACCGATAACCTGTTTTTTTGTTTTACTTAACTGAACAGGTCCTAAAATATTACTCTTCAGTTTTTCCAGTTCTTTATAAATAAGAAACAGACATTTTTCCAGTTTATCTTTATCCGTTCCGAAATATATATTGAAATTTCCCGTATCGGTAAAAAGTATGTATGAAGATTCTACGGTATATGATATTCCGTGTTTTTCTCTCAGTATCATATTCAGGCGTGAATTCATTCCCGGTCCGGCAAGCAGGTTTGAAATTAGTAATAATATTTTTCTTTTAGGTTCATAAAGCGGATATGCCCGCGTTCCGATTATACAATGAGCCTGATGAGTAGCTTTGTCTTTTATTATTCTTTTTTTATCGGATTTTTTAATTGAAATTCTTTTTGTTTTCCTGTAATTAGAATGATTTTGTCCGAAATATTTATTGCAATAATCAAATAATTTATTAAATTTTATGCAACCTATAGAGCAAAAAACCATCTGGTCGGTATGATAATTTGTTCTGATAAAATCGAAAATTCTCTTTTTGTTAAATTTAGAAATATCTTTTTGATCTCCCAAAATATTTAATCCCAACGGATGTCCCTGAAACAGTAATTCTTCGAATTCGTCAAATATTAAATCTGCGGGACTGTCTTTGTATGAATTGATTTCATCAAAAATAATGTCTTTTTCTTTTTCGATTTCTTTATCGGGAAAAACCGAATTAAAAATAACATCATTAAAAAGTTCTATCGTCCTTTCATAAAACTCACATAAAAAACTGGCAGAAATACAGGTTTCTTCTTTTGTTGTATAAGCATCAATTTCGCCTCCAATATCTTCTAACCTGCTTAAAACATGAAAGGCTTTTCTTTTTTTTGTGCCTTTAAACAGCATGTGTTCAATAAAGTGAGCCATGCCGTGCTGATTTGCACCTTCGTCTCTTGAGCCTGTATTTATAATAAATCCGCAATGAGCAACATCTGAACGAACTTCCTTATGAATTATTCTTATTCCGTTATTTAATACTCCCGTTTTATACACTTCTAAAAATTTATTGGCAAAATTAAAGGATTTTTGTTTTATATCACTAATATCCGGCAAAAAAGAAATTGCAATAACAAAAAAAATATTCGAAAGACCGCTATCGCCGGATGTAAACTTCATTTCAAATTAGTTTGTCTAAGTATATTCGGAAGAGATAAAAAAAGAATAATATAAGACAAACAGCATAGTGCTTTATGACCTTGTGTGGACATAAAAGTTTTTGTTTGTAATCTTCGGTTTGTTGTAAAACTACTGCATTAAGCGATTCGGGAGTTTTTAGTCTGCTTTTTGTCAATTAAGTATAAAAAATGTATTTTTGTATTTGTTAAAAAAGTCAGATTAAACTTTTGTATATAGTAAAATAAATTCAAATGACCACTGAAAACAAAACCCTGTATAAGTTCAATCCTGTATGGATTTTTTACGGAACCTTAATATTTTTATTTCTTTCGTTTTTAGCTGTTTATCTGATTGATATTGTTAATATTTTCCAAAGTCGTGATTTTATAATCAACAAGCTTGAGGTACCCTATTTCTGGTATCATTGGTTTTTAATACCTGTAGAAATTCCTTTGCAATGGTATATTTTAGGAACGACTTTGATAATTTTTATTTTAAATGCAGGAATAGCTTATGAACGTAGTGATAAAAGAGTTTTTAAGTTTTGGATAGTAATAGGAATTGGCCTTGTTCTGATGTTTGCAGAAGATGCCGGTGATGTCAGACATTCTCTCAGGCATTATGTAGAAAGATTAGCCGGTGAAACTACTTATGGTTTTGCCGGTTCTACATTTGAATTACTCTATTTTTTAACAATAGCATTTGTCATGTTATATGCGGCTGTAAGATTCAGAGATGTTTATTGGAATCATATTAAAACACGTAAATACCTTATTATAGGATATGTACATTATGCTATAGCTGTGGTTTTGTCTTTTTCAGGAGTTGCCTATAGAGCTGTTACCGGCGTTGCTTTTTACGATGTGGCAGGTAAATATTTTATGAATATTTTGTTTATAACCAATAATGAAAGCAAATTAATCTATGAAAACGCTAAAGAATTTGCCAGAGTAGATTTTTATCTTATGGATATGCTTGTTGAAGAATCCATCGAATTGCTGGGTGCAAGCGCATTATTGGTCGCAGGAATAGCTTTTTTTATTGATTATACCAGAAAAAACAAATAATAACCGAATAAAATGAACTCACAAAGTATTTACTTTAAACAGTTTATTTCCTGACGGCTAAAAAGACTTTTTGAATGGTGTCTCTCAATATTTTTTAATCAAACTCTAATTAAAGTTCCGTTAAAATAAAATAAAAATCATTATTATGGTTTTGCATATCGTCTTTGCTTGCAGGGCATAATTTTCCGTTTATCAGAATATGAGGGTTGTAAGATAAACCCGATAAAAAATCGATTACTTTTTTTCTGTTGTCTTCACCGCTAAGTTCTGTTTGAATAACTGCCGGTTTGTGTTTTACCAGTGTATTATGCATATTTTTAAAAATAATATGCTCATATCCCTCGGCATCGGCTTTTATAAAATCTATTTTTTTTATATTTTCAAACAGCACATCAGGATTTCTCATTTCAACATCAGTTTGCATCCTTAAGTTTTCGTCTGTATTATTTTCTAATATTTTTGTCATTCCGTGATGAAATACTCCATTTATGACGGGCGTTCCCATTTTTACCGTTTTCTCGGTATCCCCAAGTGCATACTGATAAAGAGTATAGTTTTTATACTTTGATTTTTTCATGTTTCTTTTCCATATTTCCGCAAATAAATCAACAGGTTCTATTGCATAAAGATGTCCGTTCCTGCCCGAATATTTTGATAAAAAATAAGAGTAATACCCAAGATTTGCTCCTATATCAATACAAACATCATCTTTTTTTATGATTTTTTTTAAAAAATATATTTCAGAATAGCTTTTTTTTCCTATGCCTAAATTAATTATGCATATATAAATTTTGCTTACAATACTTAAATATGTTTTGACTTTTAAAATTTTAAACAGTAATATTTTTATTAATTTCATAAGCAATATTTAAAGGTTAATACTGCATTCGGATTTTTAAAGAAATACAAATAAAAGCATAATTCGTAAAATAAACAAACTGTGTATTTAAGTTGTTTTTTAATTTGTTATAAGATTACGTTTTGTCACGAAATTTGCAAAAAAAGGCAAATTTCCCGCCAAAACGGGTGATGTGTGTTTTTGTTACCCGTACCGGCGCTCCGCTTGTTACGGGTTATTATCTGTGACACACTTCGACAAGCTCACTTCGACAAGCTCAGTACATCTCAGTACATCGCAGTACATCGCAGTACATCGCAGTACGCCGCATTCAGGGTCAGATTTTTGTAAATAAATAAATCTTGCGGTATCTCGAAAAACCAAATAATGAACAAAGATTAACGAATAACAAATTATGATTTTATGCATTCATTCATAAATCAAAAATAGTTAATCTTTGTTCGATATTCAATACCCAACTCTCTCGGATTTGCAAATCCGAGAGAGCGGAGCTATAAATATTCAAAAATAAATATATCTTTGTGTCTAATTGCAATTTTATGCAACTCTATTGTTTTATTTTAAAATTTTTTGAATATGAATAATGCTATTTTTACCTTTTCGCCTCCTACCAATGAGGAGATTTTGCAATACTCAAAAGGTAGCAATGAAAGAGAACTAATTGAAAAAGAACTTACTCGTATGAGTAATGATTTTATTGAAATCCCCCTAATAATTGGTGGGAAAGAAATCAAAACTGGAAAAACTTTAGACATATCAATACCTCATAATCATAAAAAGGTAATTGGAATAAGTCACCAAGCATCTGAAAAAGAAATTAATCTTGCAATTGAAAGTGCTTTAGCATCCAAGGTATTATGGGAAAATATTTCATGGATTGAAAGATCTTCAATCATGTTAAGAGCGGCTGAATTAATTTCTAAGAAATATAGATTCTTGCTTAATACCGCAACTATGCTAGGACAGAGTAAAAATGTATATCAGGCAGAAATTGACTCTGCATGTGAAGTTATAGATTTTTTAAGATATAATGTTTATTTTGCTTCACATATTTATACCGACCAACCTAAATCAGATTTTGGACAATTAAATAGACTTGAATACAGACCTTTAGAAGGATTTGTATTTACGGTTTCTCCTTTCAATTTTACAGCCATTGCCTCAAATTTGAATATGTCTCCGGTTTTAATGGGTAACACTACTGTATGGAAACCAGCTCAAACATCAGTTTTATCAAACTATTACTTAATGAAAGTTTTTGAAGAAGCAGGTCTTCCTCCGGGTGTAATCAATTTTATTCCCGGTTCTGGTTCATTAATAGGTCAAGCTGTTTTAAATCATAAAGACTTAGCGGGAATTCATTTTACAGGCTCAAACGCAACATTTAATATCCTATGGCGTGGAGTTACTGAAAATTTAACTAATTATGTTTCGTATCCTAAAATAGTTGGAGAAACTGGCGGGAAAGACTTTATTTTTACACATAATTCAGCAAATCCAACAGAAGTTGCAACAGCAATAATAAGAGGTGCATTCGAATTTCAAGGACAAAAATGTTCTGCTGCATCTAGAGCATATATCCCTCAATCTTTATGGAATGAAATTAAAAACAGCTTGTTAAAGCAGACTTCAGAAATAAAAGTGGGAGATGTTACAAATTTTTCGAACTTCATGAATGCTGTAATTGATGAAAATGCTTTTGACAATATTATGAGTTATATCGACTATGCGAAAAATTCCAGTGAGTGTGAAATACTATTTGGCGGAAATGGAAATAAAACTATTGGGTATTTTATTGAACCAACAATTATTTTAACAAATAATCCAAAGTTCAAAACAATGGAAGAAGAAATTTTTGGTCCTGTAATGACAATATTTATTTACAATGATGAAGATTATGAAAAAACACTTCATCTTTGTAATCAAACTTCTCCTTATGGACTAACCGGTGCAATTTTTTCCAATGACAAATATGCAATGATTCAAGCTTGTAGAATTTTAAGATATGCTGCTGGAAATTTTTACATTAATGACAAACCATCAGGTGCTACCGTTGGATTGCAACCATTTGGAGGCGCAAGAGCTTCCGGAACGAATGACAAGGCAGGAGGCAGTTTGAATATATTAAGATGGGTAAGTCCAAGAACTATAAAAGAAACGTATATCCCTGCGAGAGACTTTAAATATCCATTCATGACTGAATAATCAACTGTACATAAGCAACTTAGCACAACGGCTCGGGTTGATGTTTAGACAGACTCAGTAACCGAGAGGGTTTGTACGTTTGGGAACTTTTTATCCGGCATTAACAAAATTGAGATTCTATTTGTTCTTTGGTCTAAATACAATAAAATTTTGGTATAATCATACTACATCTCATCATCAACGCCATATCCTCCACCGTTTTCTAATCCTTTTTCTCTTCTCGATTTAAAATCGTTCATTCTGTATGTAACCGAAATATTAAAGGTGGGTCCTCTTCTTGCTCTTATCAGATGTGAGTAAAAATTTTCGGTTTCATATATCATTTCGTGTCCCATTGTATCAAAAACATCTCTTATGCTTAAATTTACGCTTAGTTTTCTGTCAAGAAAATCCTGTCTGATACCGGCATTAAACATATACATGGCTTCTCTTCTGCCTTGTGATGTTATTGACGGACCGTTATAAAAACCGCTGAATTGTAATCTGGTTCCTATTTTTGGAATTCTGAAAGAGTTATTCATACGTGTTCTCCATGTAATAGTATTATTAATATCTTTTATTTCGTAGTAATATACACTTCCGCTAAGATTTATATCCCACCATTTTGTAAGGTATAAATTTGTCATTATTTCAGAACCTGTATTAAGACTTTCTCCGATATTTTCGGTGGTCGAAATAAATATATCAGGATTTGCAGGATCTACAGCAACTTGTCTTTCGATTTTATTATTTGTTTCCCTGTAATATACTTCAAATGATATAAAATTATTATCAAATCGTTTTTGAAAATTTAGTTCCATTGAATTTGTGTATTCAGGCTCTAATAAAGGATTTCCTCGTCTTACATTATTAGGGTCAATTATATCCTGTACAGGATTCAGATGCCATGGTCTTGGTCTGTTTAATCTTCTGCTGTAGCTTGCCATTACTTCCATGTCTTTGGGAAACTTGTAAGATACGTGCAATGATGGAAAAAAATCAAATTTGTTATAAGCAGGCATAGTTTCCTGAGTTTTTATAAGTTCAAAAACTCTGTCTGTATATTCTGTTCTAAGTCCTAACATATACTTGAATTTTTGGGCGGTACTAGAAAACAATAAGTATCCTGATTGTATGTTTTGTGAGTATAAATAAGGATTATGCATATCATCATTGTCAATCCATGTTGAGCCGACTAATTTTTGATATTTATATTCATTGTCACGGTTTGTAATTCTTACTTGGTATCCGGTTTCTATTTTATAATTATCATTTAAGGGCAGTTCATAATCTAATTTTGAGATAAGTCTGTTGCCTCCACCGCCATCAGTAGTTCTAATATTATCAATAATATTGTCAACAGGTTCTAAATCTTCGTCAATTTCTTGTTCGGTAAATAGGCTTTTTTGGTCTCTGAAGTTTGTTGAATAACTAGCATATACTTGTAGTTCGTGTCCGTTGTCGGAGAATTTTTTCATATAATTAATATCTCCTGCAAAATAACTCCAGTTGGTTTCGAAATCGCTATCGGTCAGGTAGTTGTACGGATTGAATTCGTTTTGTCCGTCGTACCAGTAACTTTGTGCTGTTGAGTTTAAATCTCTTCCAAAAGTAAAAAGATTATATCTTCCCGAAATAGTCAGAATTTCATTATCATTTAAATAGTAGTCTAACCCAATTCTTGCTGAACCTGAGTTTCTTGTTCTTTGCCTGTCATTTTCGGTATTGATTATAAATACTGTATCTCCGCCAATAAAGCTTTTTCGGATTTCACTTCCTATACCTTTATTACGTCTATCATTATAATTACCGCCAATAAAAAAGTTAAGTCTTTCTTTTCGTATATTTACGAGAAAATCACTTCCATAAGAATTAAACGAACCGTAATTAGCTGAAACTTGTGCATTATAGCCTAATCTCCGGTCTTTTTTCATCATTACATTTATAATACCGCCAACTCCGTCGGGGTCGTATTTTGCCGAGGGGTTTGTAATTATTTCGATTGTTTCGATTGATTCTGCCGGTATTTGTTGCAATGCCTCGCTTCCTTGCATAGGGCTAGGTCTTCCGTCAATTAAAACCAGAAAACTTTCGGTTCCTCTTATAGAAACATTATCATCAATATCTGTCTGAACTCCCGGCACATTTTCCAATGCATCAACTGCCGTACCACCTGCCGCAGTAATGTCCTGACCTACATTAACTATTCTTCTGTCTAATCTGTATTCAACTCGTTCAACACGGGCATCAACCTGTACTTCATCCAGCATTTCTGCCGATAATTCTATTTCGATTTTTCCTAAATTTATTATTTTATTATTACGATTTAAATGAATTTCGGGAATAATATGCTTCCCGAATCCAATAAACTGAATTTCGATAAAATATCCTCCGTAATTTATTTTGTCAATTCTGAATGCTCCGTTTATATCGGTAATACCGCCTGTAACAATAGAACTGTCCCTGAGAGAATAAATAATTATATTGGCATATTCTACAGGATTACCGGTTGTTTTTTCCAAGACATAACCATGTATTATACCCTCAGGATTAGTTTGACCACCTCTACCTTGCCGATGCTGAGAAAAAGAAAAAATAAAAACAATTGAAAATAAAAGTGTTAAAATATATTTCATTTAAAAATATTAT
>SLSH01000408.1 GCA_007130555.1 Bacteroidales bacterium | reverse complement strand
GAAATTTGCAAAAAAAAGGCAAATTTCCCGCCAAAACGGACTCTGTGTGTTCTTTAAACCCGTACTTACGCTCCGCTAAGTACGGGTTGTTTGTCTCTGACCCCGCTGGGGTCGGATAACTGTATGCAAAGCCGGAAAGTGTATTTTGTAATTTTTTCGAAAATAACCGGAGTGAAGGACATGTCGCATTTTAGAATTTGCGTTAAAAAAATTATGGTGATTATCGTTAAGAAATTCAGACTGTTTGAGCAGAGCGAGTTTCTGAATTTTAGATAATTAGCATAATTTTTAGCAAATTCTAAGCGGCGACAAAGTCGTTTTTGCTTACTTTTTTCGACAAAAAAAAGTAAGTGCCTGTCCGGCATGAGGACAAAAATTAAAATTCAAAAAAAAATATGTTTTAACTCAATATGGGTATATCAGGATTGAAGTATAAAAAACCCATTAAATTATCATCCGGTTCTTTTGTTTCCCTCTTAAAAAATAAAGTTTTCGTTGTAAACAAAGAATAGTTATCTTTGCAAACAAAAACTATAAAAACCATCAGAAATGTTAACAAAGTTTATTATTGAGCAAGTTATTGATTCTCAGCAAGAGAGACTAAAAAAAACAATTTCAAAAAACTCTGTATAAAGCAGAGTTTTTTTATTTTTGTAAAAAATATCTTATGCATCATAAACTAATCAAAATATTATTTTATTTATATGTATTGCTTGTCATTATTTCGGTTTTCTGGTCAGTAAATACAACAGGAGGCGAGCGATCTTTAAACAAAATATATGTATTAAATCTTCGTGCTGATTATTTATTACATATATTGGCATTTTTACCATGGGCTTTTTTCGGTTATTTAATGAATAAAAATTTTTGGTGGTGGTTATTGGCAGGCATTTTATTTGCTTCACTTAGTGAAAGTATGCATTACTTTTTAGATTATCGTACTTATAATATTAATGACCTGATATCTAATCTTATCGGAATAGTATTAGGAGCCGTTATAATTTTATTTATAAAAAAAATCCGGACAATTAGATAATCAAGAAATAATAAACATATATGAATAAAAATATACATAAATTTCTTTTTTTGTTTTTCTTTGCAATAATTAATTGCTTTAATCTGCACTCCCAGTCTGCATATCATCATATAAGTGATAAAAATCTGTATATGTTTCTTGATGAACTCGCAGGTATCCACATTATTGATATAACAAGCGGGATAAAGCCATTTACAAGAGTTAAAATAGCCGAATATTTACAGGAAGCAAATAAAAACAGAGAAGAATTAAGTAATTCTCAAAAATCCCGTCTTGATTTTTGGTTAAAAGAATTTGCTTTGGAAACCGGACAACTAAAAACTTCAAAGGGTCAAATTTATCAGAAAGATAGTATTTTGTCTGTACACTTGCTAACTCCCGAAATAGCATATAAAGACAGTTTATTTACTGCATTAATGAGACCTGTATATGGTTACAGAAATTTTAGTGGCGGTAATAAAGATTTTTGGGTAACTTATGGCGGGGCAGAAGTTATTTCTTACATTGATAAAAACTGGGCGGTATATGCAAGTTTACGCGATAATTATCAACCTGGACAAAGATTGGCACAACCGAAATATTTTACGCAGGAACAGGGAGGAAATTATAAAGGATTGACCGGTGGCGGGGCAGGAGGGGAGTTTAGTGAAATGCGGGTTGGTGTAACTTATACCTGGAACTGGGGAAGTTTCGGATTTATTAAAGACCATATACAATGGGGTGATAATCAAAACGGTAGTAATATATTTTCAGGACGCACTCCTTCATTCCCAATGATAAAACTATATGCAAATCCTGCTCCGTGGTTGGAATTTAATTATTATCACGGATGGCTCGTATCACAGGCAATAGATAGCGCCAGATCTTACTTTCCCCCTGATGCAAGAAGTCGAACAGTTCAGCGGACAAAATATATTGCCGCAAATATGTTTACTTTTAAACCTTTTAAAAGATTGCATTTTTCAATAGGTAATTCAATAGTTTACGGAGATATGGATGTACAACCGGCATATCTTATACCTTTTGCTTTTTATAAATCTATTGTACATAGCACACACTGGAGAATATCATTTCAAAATAATGCAATGTATATTAACATAAGTTCAAGACAAATAAAACACTTACATCTTTATGCAACTTATTTTATTGATGAATTTTCTATCAAAAGAGTTAGTGACCCAGACAGATATAATTTTACCGGCTTTAAAGGAGGTTTCTCAATTAATGACTGGCCTTTACCTAATGTGTATTTAGGAGGAGAATATACATTTAGTAATCCTATTACATTTTTACATGACGAACCTACTACTACTTTTGAATCAAATCTGTATAATCTTGGACATTATTTAACTGATAATGCAGAAGAATATTACGGAACTTTACGCTGGCATCCTATAAGAACATTAAAATTAGCTGTTTTTTGTGTGTATGCCCGAAAAGGCAATTATTATGAATATATCAGAGGACAGCGGAATCCGCGTGTTGACGAATTGCCTGTACTCGAAGATATTATATGGGAGAAAAAAAATCTCGGTTTTGAAGCAGTCTATTATCCTTTGCCAAATTTAAGAATATTTGCATCATACACAATGTCCGAAATTAATGCTTATGATATTGACGATAAAACAGGTCAGGAATATCTCGATATGTTTACTCCCGAATATTTACACGGACGAACAAATATTCTTGAAATTGGATTTGGTATGGGATTTTGATATACTCGCTTTCTTATGAAATAAAAATACTATTCTTTATATTTATAGAAATCAAATGTTCTGATAACAGCATCTTTGTAGCCCATAGCTTTAACCTGTTCCAGATAGTCTTTAGCTTCCGAATAAGTGTCAAATTCTCCTACCGAATATCTATGCCAGCCGTCTTTAGAAGTATGAATCATTACATTTTCTAGATTAGTAATAAATTCAATTGGTCTTCGTTTTTGTAAGGCAAAAATTTGTATTGTATATTTTCTTCCGGCAAATGCAGCAGGAGGCGATATTCTTGTTCCTTCCACCTCTTCTTCAACTTCCTCTTGTACTTCTGTTTTTTCTGCATCGTAGCCTGCATAAGCAGCAGGAGGTAATATTTTTTGAGCATCTACTGTAACCTGTGCGGGGTCTATCTGTTCCTCCAATCGCCTTTCCAGTTCTTCGTCTAATCGTTCTCCTAATTCTTCGTAAAACTTTTTTTCCAATTCCTCATCCAGCCTTTTTTCCAACTGTATTTCAAAATGTTCTTCTATATAATTTATTCTGTCTCCTAATTGTTCTATCGAAGCTGTTAAACTATCAACATTTTTTTGCATTTCCATTGGCATATCTTCAAAACTTGATATTTTTCTATTAAGATTTCTGATTATAGCTCTTTGTTCAACAATATATTTTTCTCCCGGAATATATTCTTCCCAGTCTAAATCTTCTTTGCCGAAATTGTAAATTAATCCTATTCCCGTATAATTATATTTATCTTTAAAACTGGTAACACGGATAAAACCATCAAGTTTATCGGATACAACATGTCTGAAACTGCTTTCGAAAAATATGCTGAGATTATCAGTGACTTTTGCTTTGACGCCCAAACCTGTTGGCCATACTGCTTTGGTTAACATTTTATCTTTATTGTTTCCGCTCTCATCATATCCATAAAAGTTTATAAGTTCATCTCTTTCGGTATTATATAATTTTGTACGGAATTTAATCATACCTAATCCCCAGAAACCATATACATTCAAATAGCTGTTTGTTCTCAACTCGGGAGCAAGCCATTTAACAAAATTTATTTTGTTTACGACAGCAATTTCCATTAATTTCGCTTCAAATTTTAAATTAGCGGGAGCTCCGCCCAAAAAATTTGATTTAACACCGGCCAGGTTTCCATATATTCCTTGAAGTTCAACAGAGAACAGTGAAGATAGCTGATAATTAACAGCAAGTCCATATCCTAATCGAATTTCTTCGGCAACGGGAAAAACAGTTTTTTCTTTAATATCTCCGAATGCCGTATTCATTCCTGCATTAATTCCAATCGAAAAAGGCTCTAACTTTTCTTGAAATGATGTCCCCCTGTGAGAATGACTTCTTTGCGGAAATAAACTTCTTCGTCTTTGCGAAAAAGTATCAATGCTTAAACTTATTAATAATATTAATGTTAGTAATACCTTGATGTTTATAATATTATTTTTGTCAACTATTCCCATTATAACTGCATAAGTTTTTTTATTAAAATTTATTAAAATAAATTTTTTAATTCAGAAAAAAATCTTTTTACTTTATTTTTTTCATCATAACCATATTTATAACTATAGCCATAGTAATATCCTTTAAATCTGTTTAATTTAACATCATTTAATACTATACCGACATTTTTATGGATTTTATTTTGAGAATATAATGTTTTTAAATGTTCCAGATATCTTTTCTTAGTGTGTTTATAACGAACTATATAGATAACTGCATCAGTGTTATTAATTATTTGCAAGGCATCGCTTGTAATGTTTATTGGCGGGGTATCAATTATAATAAAATCATAAATTTCTTTCAGATGATTTAATAAATCTTTCATTTTTTGACTTCCGATTAGTTCAGAAGGATTAGGAGGTTTAGGACCGGATGTTAATACATCTAAATAAGGGTCTTCGGTGTTTTGTATTGATTCCTTAATATCAGACTGCCCGGTTAAATATGTACTAATACCAACGTCGTTTTTCGGATAAAAATCGTAACATAAGCCGGGACTACGTAAATCCAAACCAATAATCAGTGTTTTTTTATTAGTTGCCGCAATAGCTTGTGCAATATTTACAGATAAAAAAGTTTTTCCGTCTTTTGATATTGACGAAGTTATTAAAAGAGTATTTGATTTTTCGGTATCCAGCATAAATTGTAACCCGGTTCTGATAGTTCTGAAAGTTTCCGAAATAAAAGACTGAGGATGATTTTGAACAATAAAATTAGTCTTTAAATTGGAGTGAGGAACAGTACCGATAATCGGCATATCAACTGTTGCCGTAATATCTTCTTTTTCTTCAATATAATCAAAAAGCATTTTTTTAATTACAATATAAATAAGAGGTAACAATGCTCCTATGATAGCAAAAATAATGTAAACAGGTTTTTTCTTAGGCGTAATATTTTTTGCAAGAACCCTGCGGGCAGGATCAATAAGCTTACCGTCAGGCATATTTGAAGCTTTTGCAATGGAAGACTCTGCTCGCTTTTGTAACAAATAAGTGTAAATTTCATTATTGATAGTAAAACTTCTCTCTATGCCGATAAGTTTTCGTTCTGTTCCCGGAATTTTGTAAAGTTCGGTTTCATAAGTCTTTATGTGACTTTCAATGTCATTTATTTCTATCTCATTTGAAGAAATCAAACTATTAATACTTTCGGTTATTGATTTTTTAATATCTTCTATTTGTCTGTTGATACTGTTTAACAAAGGATTTTGAGGTGTGCTGCTGCTTAAAATTTTTATTTTTTCGGCATTAGCCGACAAAAGATCCGAAATTAATTTATTCAGCATAACATCATTGACATCCATTATCGAAGGTACTAAAATATCGGAATAATCACTGGTACTTTTAATATAGTTTTTCAGATATTCGAAATATTTCATTCTAAGTTTTGCCATAGCAAGCTTACTTTCATATTTCTGTATATTCGAAAAAATATCAGATGATTGTACTTCGATATTTATAACTTTGTTTCTTTTACGAAATGATTCTAGTTCGGATTCCGTGGATCTGAGTGTGTCAGATAAAATATCCAACTGATTGTCAATAAATTCAATAGTACTGATTGCCATTTTGTTTTTTTCGGCTAAATTGTCCGAAAAAAATTGTTCTACTAAATTGTTTAATAAATCAACTGCTTCGTTGGCATTGTCATGTGTTAAAGTTAATACAATAACATCCGATTGTTTGTCTAAAGGCTCGGCTTTTAAAGATCTTTGAAGTTGAACAGACAATGAATTTAAAGTATTTAATTGAAAGTAATAGGTTTCGTTTGAAGAAAACTTCTTATTATTATCAACCAAAGGATTTTTAATAATTTTGACATTTAACTCTTTTGTATTTATCCATTTATCAAATTCGGTAATAAAAGAAAAATCTATGTCATAATCTAAAGCCGAAATAGCATCATGACTTATATAATCGTAAAATAATCCACGCCCTTCCTTACGTTCAATTTCAATTTTTTGTCCGTCTTCAATAAAATCCAGCTTATATATACCTGTCAGTTGAGGTTTTAAAGAATCTACAACAACAATAAAAGGAGTTCGGGTATAAATATTTTCTTTACGTAATTTGTTAAGCTTATAGTACCTGATAAAATTATTGGTATTCAGAATAGTTTTTTCAGCCAGACTATACGAACTGAGAATTGCAATTTCATTTTCAATCTTTTTTTGAGTCTCTAACAAACCAAATCCTGTCATTATTTCATCGGCAGTACCGTAATTATATCGTACATCACTTTGAATAAGTAAAGTTGAACTTGCATCATAAGACAGAGGAGTTTTTAATATGTATAAATATGCTAGTGCCCCAAAAATAGCAATGCTTATGGGAAATACATACCAGATATCAAGAATATTGTTGGT
>SLSH01000173.1 GCA_007130555.1 Bacteroidales bacterium | reverse complement strand
TTTTATCTCAGATTTTATTTCGCAATGATTATTATACTCGTTTTCCTTTAATTCGGTAATATTTTCTAGTTTAATATTTCTTTTTAAATTAAAAACAAAGAACTCATTTTTCAGAAAATCACAACATAGAATTCCATTACTAAGTATTTCTCCTATCCCTGTTATTATCTTAATAACTTCTGTAGCTTGTATATTTCCGATAATTCCCGGGATAGAACCTAAAACCCCTGTTTGCGAACAAGTAGGGACTTCCAGGGGATTCGGTATTTTAGGAAAAATACATCTTAATGTTGCACTCCCTTTATAATTAAAAACCGCCACTTGTCCCATAAAACTATTTGCTGAAGCATAAACCAACGGTTTATTAAGAATTACACAAGCATCATTTGACAAATATTTTGTAGAAAAATTATCACTTGCTTCAACAATTATATCATATTTCGAAAATATTTCAATAACATTCTTACAGTCTAATTTATCAAAATATGCTTTATATTTACAGTATGGATTTATCACTTTTAATTTTTTATAAGCTACTTCTGCTTTAGGTTCATTCAAATCATTCTGTGAGAATAAAATTTGACGGTGTAAATTTGTTTCATCAACAAAATCATTATCAATAAAACCGATTTCACCAACCCCCATAGATGCCAGATATATAAGAATCGGACACCCCAAACCACCTGCTCCGACAACAAACACCTTTGCATTTTTTATTTTAGTTTGTCCCTGTATTCCTATATCTTTTATTCTTATTTGACGCGTATAACGCTGTAGTTCTGAATTTTTAAGCATTTTTATTTATTTTTTAATAATCATACCTGCCGCAATAGTTTCATTAGTCATTTCATTTATCAGTATGATGCTACCTGTTGTTTTATTTATTCTGTAATCATCATAAAATATAGGCTTAGCTGTTTTAATCGTAATTTGAGCTATTTCATTCATCAATAAATCATTAACACCGGAGTCTTTTTCAAGATTATTAATATTTACTTTATAATCTATTGACTCAACAATACATTTTACTTCGTTGGAAGTATGTCGTAATAAATATTTTCCATTCACTTGTAAAGGAATATTTGAAAACCAGCAAATCATTAAAGAAAATTTACTGTTAATTTCGGGTGGCATATTTTCACATACTATTAAATCTCCTCTGCTGATATCAATCTCGTCTTGCAATGTAACCGAAACACATTCTTTGGGCAAAGCCTCGTAAATACTATTATTATACTTATATATTTCTTTAATTTTTGTTTTATTTCCGGAAGGCAGTACAATAACATCTTGATTTTTTTTTAAAATCCCGCTTTCGATTCTGCCGGCATAACTTCTAAAATCGTGAAAATCGTCTGATTTTGGACGAATAACATATTGTACAGGAAATCTGAGGGTTTTAAAATTTACATCTTCAAATATTCTTACATTTTCAATATATTCCAATAAAGTGACTCCTTGATACCATTTCATATTTTCCGAAACATCTACTACATTATCTCCTAATTTTGCTGATATTGGGATATAATACGGTTTTTCGATATTTAATGTATCGGATAATTCCTGTAAACTGTTTTTAATATCAAGATAACTATGTTCGGAAAAATTAACCAAATCCATTTTATTTACGCAAAAAATAATACGCTTAATTCCTAATAAGGATGTTATATAAGTATGTCTGATAGTTTGTTCTAATACTCCATTTCTTACATCAATAAGAATAATGGCTAAATCTACTGTAGATGCTCCGGTTACCATATTTCGCGTATATTGAATATGTCCGGGAGTATCTGCGATAATAAATTTTCTTTTTGGAGTGCTGAAATATCTGTATGCTACATCTATTGTAATACCTTGTTCCCGTTCCGCTTTTAATCCGTCTGTTAAAAGAGACAAGTCAATTTCTTTTTGTCCTTTTCTATTACTAACATCCGTTATATGCTGAAGCTGGTCTTCTAAAATTGTTTTACTGTCGTAAAGCAGCCTGCCTATTAAAGTACTTTTTCCGTCATCAACACTACCTGCTGTAGTAAATCTTAATAATCCCTTAATTATTTCATTATTATTATTCAACATAATTGTTCTTATTATCATTTATTAAAAATAACCTTCCTTTTTCCTGTCTTCCATTGCAGTTTCCGAACGCTTATCATCATATCTGCCTCCTCTTTCTGTAATTCGTGTAACTGCAATTTCCGCGACAATATCCTCAATTTTATCAGCTTTAGATAATACCAATCCTGTGCATGTAACATCACCTATTGTTCTGCATCTTACGTCAAGCTCAATTATTTTTTCGTTTTGTTTGAGTTTCATAAAATCTTCGGCAGCTAACCATACCCCATCCCGAAGAAAAACATTTCTTTTATGGGTAAAATATAGATTTGGGATATTTATTTTTTCAATCATTATATATTGCCAAACATCTAATTCTGTCCAATTGCTGATAGGAAATACACGAAAATGTTCTCCGATATTTTTTCTGCCGTTAAAAATATTCCACAGTTCCGGTCTTTGATTTTTGGGGTTCCACTGTCCGAATTCATCCCTGTGAGAAAAAAAACGTTCCTTTGCACGAGCTTTTTCTTCGTCACGACGTCCTCCGCCTATAGCTACATCGAATTTTAGTTTATCAATTATATCTAATAATGTTACAGATTGTAATTTATTCCGACTGGCATTAATCCCTGTTTCATCAACGACCCTGCCTTCATCAATACTTTCCTGAACATAAGCTACATGCAAGTCTAAAGAATTTTCTTTTACCAAATTATCTCTGAATTCTATAGTTTCCACAAAATTATGCCCTGTATCTATGTGTAATAGAGTTAATGGAGGTTTTGCTGGCCAAAATGCCTTTAATGCCAAATGAACCAACACGATAGAATCTTTACCCCCGCTAAATAATAATGCAGGTTTTTCGAATTGAGCGATAGCTTCTCTTATTACAAAGATAGCTTCATTTTCAATATCTTTTAAATGTTTAATATTAATCTCATTCATATTTTTTATCTTTCTTATTTACCGGAATGTAATCCGCACTCTTTACCGCTATTATTTTCCCACCACCAACGTCCGTCTCTAAAGTTTTCATTTGGCTTGATTGCTCTTGTGCAGGGCTGACAGCCAATACTGACAAATCCTTTATTATGCAAACTATTATAAGGTACATTATTGCTTTTTAAATAATCTTCAACATCTTTGAATGTCCAATCAATTAAAGGATTGTATTTAATTACGCCATAAATATCATCTTTTACAAAATATTCCATTTCCTGACGGATTACCGTCTGTTCTGCTCTTATTCCTGTTATCCAATATTTCATCCCTGTTAATGCACGTTTTAGAGGTTCAATTTTTCTTATATAACAACATTCTTTGCGGTCTGCAACAGATTCATAAAAACTAAAAGGACCTTTTGCCGTTAATAATTTTTCAACATCATCATTATCAGGATAAAAAGCCTCAATATTACAATTGTATTTATCTATAGTTTTCTGCCAAACCAAATAAGTTTCGTGGAATAATCTGCCGGTATCAAGACTAATTAAACGTACGGGAATATTGTTTTTTACAATAATATCAGTAATTACTTGGTCTTCAATGCCAAAACTGGTAGTAAATACAATTTGTGATGAGAATTTTTCGGATAAATTAAATAAATCTTCAATAATTTTAGTTAGATTTTTACTTTTTATATTCATAATAATTACATTTTACAATATTAAATAATCAGCCAGGACGATAAAGAATAAAGACAATGAAAAAGAAATAACAGGAGTGATTATCCATATATAAAAAAACTTTCTAACTTCGGTTTTTTTAAAGATATTCTTTGGTCCCAGCTTGGCAACCCCTATACCGAGAATTGATGCCACACTAAGTTGAACAAGGGAAGTAGGAATTCCCTTTACAATTGATGCAAATAACAACAAACTAGCAGAAACAACAGAGATTATTACTGCTTCGAACTTGCCAAATCGTATTATTTCTCTGCCTGTATTTTTTAATATTTTGTGTCCGAAAATCAAACTTCCTATTCCGAAGCATGGAGCTATTATAAGTATTCCTAAAATACCGAGAATTTTAAAATTATCATTCAGAGAAATATTCATTTCGTTTGCTGTCATAGATGCGATTGGTCCGGCAGCATTAGCAACATTATTTGCTCCTATCGAAAAAGCAACATACAAAGATGCTATTATAATAACCGCATTTAAAACCGGACGACTGTTGACATTATTTGACCTGGAAATAGTGTAACCTCTTTTTCGCATCGGTTTATAAATGTATTTTCCTATAAATAAACTTATAAAAAAAGATATTACAGGTAAAATAAACCAAGTCGGAATAATTTCATATAATAGTTTTTGAGAATCAAAATTATTATAATACAATGCAGGTGCTATCACAGCCATTACAGTTGCCTGACTTGTAGATTGAGGGACACCCGATAAATTAGCAATCAATAATGATATAGATACAGATAAAAGAATAATAGAAACAACTATAAGACTCATCATGTCTGACTGTAATATTTCATTCCCAATGGTTCGCGTCGTTTCCTTTCCTAAAAAAATTGCTCCAAAAAAAACCATTACTCCAAATAAGCCAGGTATTAATCTTTTATTAATGATTTTAGAACCATAAGCAGCTGAAAATGAAGGACCAATGCCACTACCTCCCATATTAATAGCAAGAAACATTGCTAATATAAAAGGTATTAAAAGAATGCTTAATAATGGCATGATAAAAATTTTTAACAAAAATATCTATAATATCTATTGAAATGATGTATATTTGCATTGAAGTTTTAATATTTAATGATTAAATTTTATATAATATTATTATAAAACGCTGATAATTATGGACTTAGAAAATATTTTTTCAGACGGAAACTGGTTGAAAAAAGTTTTTTCTCAATTTATTTCAGAAGAAGATTTCAAGAAAATTAATAAAACTTCTGTTTATTTAAAGTTTAAAAAAGGAGAAATAATTTTAAAACAAGGCAACCAGCCAAGTCATATTGCATTTCTGCAAAGTGGTATTGTTAAATTCAATTTTGAAAATGAATATAAAAAAAACACAATATTATCTGTAGTTTCTGCTCCTAAGATTTTGGGTGGAGCAAATTTATTTTACAAGGATAATAATTTGTTTTCAATTATTGCGATAGAAGATTGTGAAGTAATGCTTTTGGAATCTATTGTTTTACTTGATTTATTGAAAAATAACGGAAAATTTGCAGTAGCAATTTTTCAAGTTGCTTCGGAAATGTTTAAAAAATCTGTCTTTAATTTTATTAGTTTAGCCAATAAACATAAAGAAGGAAGAATTGCCGACATAATATTATATTTATCGGAAAATGTGTATCATTCAAATTCTTTTAATTTATCTTTAACCAGAAAAGAATTGGCTGAATTTGCTTGTTGTTCCCAAGAAAATGTTATTATGACTTTATCAAGATGGCAAAATGAAAAAATTATTAAAGTATCGGGAAAACATTTTGAAATCAAAAAAATTGAAAAACTTAAACAAATTAGTAAAATAGGATAAATATGTTAACACAAAAAACCAGATATTCAATTCTTGCAATGGTTAGACTTGCCAAAGAATATGGTAATGGCGATTTATTAGTAATAAATGAAATTGCAGAAAGCGAAAAAATTCCAAAGCGTTTTCTTGAATCAATTCTATTAGATTTAAGAAAAAGCGGATACTTAGGAAGTAAATTAGGTAAGAATGGAGGTTATTATCTGAATAAAAATCCAAAAGAGATAAATTTATTAGAAATTATTGAACTTTTCGAAGGCAATGTTGCTTTCTTAGCTTGCGCTTCTAAAAAATATTATCAGGTGTGCGAACATTGCAAAGATGAATTTAATTGCTCAATACGTCATGTTTTTAAAGATATTGGGGATTATACATATAATAAATTAGCAAATACTTATCTTGATGGATTAATTTAAACCCTTAAATCCAGCTTAAATATCATAATTTTTTTAGAGTTTTCTTTTTTTGGAACAACTTAAAAAAAATGTAATTTTACATTTTTAAAAAATCAAATTTTCCGATGAGCAAAGATAAAAATGCGATAATACTTAAAGGAGTAAGAGTCAATAATTTAAAAAATATAAATATTGATATTCCTCATGGAAAATTTGTTGTAATAACGGGAGTATCCGGTTCAGGAAAATCATCGCTTGCTTTTGATACTTTATATGCCGAGGGACAGCGGCGTTATGTTGAAAGTTTATCTTCTTATGCCCGTCAGTTTCTGGGAAGATTAAACAAACCCGATGTTGATTTTATTGAAGGTATCCCTCCTGCAATTGCGATACAGCAAAGAGTAATTTCTAAAAATCCGCGTTCAACAGTCGGAACAACCACAGAAATTTATGATTATCTGAAATTACTGTACGCAAGAATAGGTAGAACTTTCTCGCCTGTTTCAAATACCGAAGTAAAACGACATAACATAAACGATGTTGTTAATTACATAATTTCTCTGCCCGAAGAAACCAAAACAATCGTTTTTTTTAAATACGTTTTTGATAAAAAAAGAACTATTAACGAACATCTGGAATTCTTAATAAAACAGGGTTATAACAGGGTTTTATCGGAGCATGAAATTTTTAAAGTAGAGGATATTATTAAAGATAAAAATCTAAAAAAAGCGGGGTACATTAATATT
>SLSH01000360.1 GCA_007130555.1 Bacteroidales bacterium | reverse complement strand
GTAACATAATCACGTGTTATAAAACTACGGGTTGTCCATACTGATGAGTCAACCTCATTTCTTGCACGAACACGCCAATAGTAAGTTTTTCCGAAATACAAATCTTTAATATAATGCTGTGTATCTGCATTAGAACTAGAAGTATTTATATACTCATTTGTAATTTCATAAAAAACAGGAGAATCGAAATTACTGCTTGTATCTATCTGTAAATCGTAGTACGAAACTCCGTGGTGAGAATTCCAGTATAAAGAGAGACCTGTCCAATCATCATCTCCTTCATAAGGAGTTGTAAGAGTAACATAATCACGTGTTGTAAACGATCTGGTATTCCATTCTGATGTATCTTCTTCAATATAAGCTCTTACACGCCAGTAATAGATTTGATTAAAATATAAATCTTCACTATAATGCCGTGTATCTGCATTAGAACTGGAGGTGCTAATATAATCCTTATGGATTTCAAATAACACCGGAGAATTAAAATCTTCAGTTGTATCTACCTGAAGATGATACTTTTCGGAATTTGGAACGGCATTCCAATCTAAAGTTACACCTGTCCAAACACTTTCACCGTTATCCGGAGAAGATAATGCGGGAGAATCCCATGCTTTAACAGAATTGAAATTTAATAAACAAATAATGATTAAAAAACAAAAAGCAGAATTTTTCATAGTTTAAGTTTAAGTTAATAAAGAACTTTTTTATTAGATAGAATTAATATGTGCAAATAAATTAAAAATATTTTAAATCTGCAAACAAATATATTATGAATATATTATATAGTACATGACAAAACCTTACCATAAATTATATAATTAGCTGTAATCTAACTCATTACACATTTATTAGTAATAATCGGCAGATTTCTCCCCCTTCCTGTGTCAGGGGTCGAAATGAACCGGACCAAAGTAGTTATAGTCGGCGACGTTTCGCTATGCTCTAAATATACCGATACCGATATGAATTATTTAATAGTCTAATCATCGCGCTTGATAAGACTAAAAATAATTATCTATCGGCATAAACCACTGTAGAAATAATAATACGTCCTTTGTCGGACTAATTATTATTTCACATTGGTATTATTCGCCCGACGTCGCCGCCGACACACACTACCAAGTCCGTCATTTCGACGACCACGACTGTTAAGGCGTGGGAGGAGAAATCTGTCGTATTTGCTTGTCAGGTATAAATTATCCGATATTTTTTACTTCTGTAACAAAATTTATAATTTGTTTACCCCTTCATGCCGTACGTACACTATTTTACGAATTCAAGTTGATTAGTGTTAAACTTTAGTTTTACACATTCACAATATTATTTTTAATTGCAAACATTACCAGACTGGCTGTGTTTTTTGAGTTTGTTTTATTCAGGATATTTGCGCGATGTTTTTCTATGGTTCGTTTGCTCAAAAACAGTTTGTCTGCTATTTCGATGTTTGATAATCCTTGACAAATCAATGAAATAATTTCTTTTTCACGTTTCGAAAGATTTTTTATTTCATCTGATTTTTCATTTGGATTTTTCATATTATTGATAAGATTTTGCAGTAATTCCTGTGAGAAATAACTTTTCCCTTCAATAACATTATATAAAGCTGTATAAACTTCGTCAATATTTGATTCTTTAAGTAAAAATCCGCTGACTCCCACTTCCAACATTTTATAATAATATCCTTCGTCTCCATACATCGAAAGCGTAATTATTTTAAGGTCCGGCTGTTTATTTAATACTATTTCGGCAGCTTCAATTCCGTTCATTTCGGGCATTGAAATATCCAGCAGAACCACATCCACGGGAATAACATCAATAATATCGATAAATTCCTTCCCGTTAGATGCTTCTGCCACAACTTTAAAATCTTTGTTGGAATTTAATAAAAGTTTCAGACCATTACGAAATAACACGTGGTCGTCAACTATCATAATATTATAGACTTTATGTGTATTCATTATTTTATTTTGCAGGTATTTTAATTTTAACTTCAGTTCCTTTTCCTGGAGCAGAAATTGTGTCAATATTTCCTTTTAGCGAATTTATTCGTGAAAAAATATTATAAAATCCCATTCCTTTTTCTTTGGGTTTAAATAAATTGTCAACTTCAAAACCTTGTCCGTCGTCTTTATAGTCAACATATACAATACTTCCGTCGCACTTCAGATTAATATCAATTTTTTGTGCATTGGCATGATTTATAGTATTGTTTATCAATTCGCATATTACCCTGTACAAAACTATTTCAATATTATGTTCAAGTCTTGGCTCCTGAAGTTTTTCGTTAAAATTTATATAGATAGTTTTAGAAGAATTGATTTTTTGAATAAAATTTCTCAATGCTTTTGCCAGCCCGAAATTATCAATTACATGCGGACTGATATTATCGGAAATATCTTTAAGTGATTTTATTGACTCATTTGCTATAACTTCCAGATTATTTAGAATTTCATCATTTTCGCTTATATTTTTTTGTTTTTTTAGTGCAGACACAGACATTTTTACTGTTGATAATAATGGTCCAAGCCCATCATGTAATTCATTTGCGAGTCTTTTTCTTTCATTTTCTTCGGTTTGTATTATAACTGACAGAAACTTTTTTTCACCTGCACGTTTTTCTTTTTCCATTTTTTCCATATAGTCAAATATTTTACCTACCAGTATTAATCCTGTTGCAAAGAAAAACGATGTGGCTATTCCAAACCAAACAAATAATAATCTGTATTCCTGTGGTTCAAAATCAATGTAAAACGGCAATGCTTCAATAACTCTTCTTACTAAAAGAAACGTAAACCCCAATGATATCAAAATCCATGAAAGATTATATTTAGTACGTTTTGTTAGTTTTAACGAAACAACCGCAGCTATTATGTGCAGTATTATGGCAATAAAAATAGTTACTTTTATAAACATGTTACGATTATTTTATCAGATATAAAGAATACAACAAGTTCAAGATTTCTCTTAATATCAGGAGAAATACAGTATTTAATAGATTTTTTTATGTGTTGATTTAGCATTTTATTTATTAATGACTACAAGCACTTTCAATTTTTTTATTCTTCGGTGTATATTCAGTACGATGTCCAATTTTTTCAATAGCATTTACAATTTCTTTTGTTTGTATAATCTCCGAATCATGTTCAACTGTTACATTTTTAGTCTTTAGGTCTGCATTTACTTTTTTAACTCCTTCGAGTTTAACTAGATTTTTTTCTAATCTATACTTTCCATGTCCGCAGTGAAAGTCAACATTTACAATAAATGTGTTTTCTTTTTCCGTAGCTTTTGGGACTTCTTTTTCCTGAGAAAATGAATCAAGTCCTAATAAATTTAGAAATACAACCAGTAAGATAATTTTTAATGCAGTTTTCATAATTATATGATTTAATGATTAATAAGAAAATAATTATTACTGCAAAAATATAAAATTATTTTTTATGTATATTGTTTTTTTATAAAAAAATTATCTGTCTATACTAATAATTTAATAATAATCATTACTTTTGTTCGTTTTCAGATAAATTGAAATAATTATAAAACTCAGTATATGAATCATAAGGATAATGTCGAGGCGATAGATGCATTAAAGATTAAACATGATGAGCTTTTAGAAGAAATACAAAAAAAGATTTACGGTCAGGATAAAGTAGTTCGGGAAGTACTGGTATCAATATTCGGCAGAGGTCATTGCCTTCTTGTGGGAGTACCGGGTTTGGCAAAGACATTATTGGTAAATACGATTGCCCAGGTTCTCGGACTTAAGCATAAAAGGATTCAGTTTACACCCGACCTTATGCCATCGGATATTATCGGAACCGAAATTTTAGGAGAAGACAGACAGTTCAAATTTATAAAAGGTCCTGTTTTTGCTAATTTTATTCTTGCAGACGAAATAAACAGAACTCCTCCGAAAACTCAGGCGGCATTATTGGAAGCAATGCAGGAACGTTCTGTTACTGCTGCCGGAACAGAATACAAATTAGATGAGCCGTTTTTTGTTATGGCAACACAAAATCCGATAGAACAAGAAGGAACTTATCCGTTGCCCGAGGCTCAGCTTGACAGATTTATGTTCAATATTATTGTTGATTATCCTTCTTATGAAGATGAACTAACGGTAGTAAAAAAGACAACTACAGATTTGGATATACCCTTAAAAAAAATATTAACAGCCGAAGAAATTGTCTATTATCAGGGATTATTAAGAAAAGTCCCGATAAATGACAATGTTTTGGAATATGCGGTTAAATTAGTTAATATGAGTCGTTCATCATCAGATATGAAACATCCTATGACCGATAAATATATAAACTGGGGAGCAGGACCGCGAGCTTCGCAATATCTAGTAATCGGAGCAAAAACCCATGCAATACTCAACGGAAAATATTCTCCTGATATTGAAGATGTCAGAGCTGTTGCAAAAATAATTCTCAGACACAGGTTAATAAAAAATTATAAAGCGGAAGCAGAAGGCATATCAATAGAAATGATAATTGATGAATATCTTAAGTCATAAATTGCGTATTTCCGTAAAACCATGATAAAAGAATATATATATATAACTTCTGATAATATCTTTCATTATTTGCAAAATCCGAGATACCTGACATTTATGTGTTTAGCATCAGTGATATTGGTAATTATTTCGTTTTTACCCGCTAAAAGTTTTGCTCAAACCCCAAAAAAAGTAGAAATAATAAGAGCAAATTCTCTGGAATTTGACGAAAGACTGGGAATTAATGCAAAACGATTACTCGGGAACGTAGTGTTTAAACATGAAGAAGCTTTTATGTTTTGTGACAGTGCATATTTTTATGATGCCGAAAACTTTGTTGAAGCTTTCAGTAATGTCAGAATTATTCAGGGCGACTCTTTGCTTTTATTCGGACAAAAATTATTATATAACGGAAATACAAGATTAGCACAAATGAGAAATGTTGTTAAATTAATACATTACGATTCATTTTTACTGACCGATTCTTTGGATTATGACAGGGGAACCGAAATAGGATATTATTTTAACGGCGGAACGATATATCATGAAGATAATGTTTTAAGCAGTCTCAGAGGATATTATCATTCACTTGAAAACACTTATTATGCGGTTGATTCGGTTGAAATGGTTAATCCGCAATATACAATTTATTCGGATACGTTAAAATATGATACGGAAACGGCTATATCCTATTTTTTCGGACCTACTCATATAGTCAGTGATTCCAATATTATATATTGCGAAATAGGTTATTATGACACGGAAAATGATGTGGCAGGTTTTTGGGAAAACGCATGGCTAGAATCAGGGCATAATTTACTAAAAGGCGACAGTATATATTACGACAGAAAAATAAGATTCGGTGAAGCTTTTGAAAATGTTTCAATATATGATACGGTAGAAAATTTTACAGCTTACGGAAATTACGGATATTATTATGAAAGTCCTCATTTTGCAATGCTTACCGATAGCGTATGGGTAGTTCATGTTGCCGACGAAGACAGCCTGTTTCTTAGTTCCGATACGGTATATATTTCTGTGGATACTCTGGATAATAAACTGATACGAGCCTTTTATAAAGTTCAGGTTTTTAAATCCGATATACAGGCAAGATGTGATTCTTTGATTTATTCTTCTGCTGATTCTCTTGCTGAAATGTACGTTAATCCTATTGTCTGGTTAGAAGGAACTCAACTTACCGCCGATTTTATGTCAATGCACTTTATCGGTAACGACCCCGATTACGCTGTTTTAGAACCAAATGCTTTTGTAATTGAACCGATAGACTCTGTATATTTTAATCAAATTAAAGGCGAAAAACTAATAGCCTTTTTTAAAGACAAAGAATTGTATAAAGCCGACATATACAATAATTCCGAAACTTTATATTTTCTCGAAGATGAAGAAACAAAAGAACTTATTGCCAAAAACAAGGCAATCAGCACAAATATGACAATTTATATAAAAGACAAGCAATTTGAAAAAATATGGTTTTACGAAAAACCCGACGGACAGACATTTCCGATAGATGATGTTTTACCCGAACAACTTACTCTCAGATATTTTGTATGGTACGAAAAAATAAGACCTAAATCAAAAAAAGATATATTTATTTGGTTGCCAATTGAATAATTTTGTATTTTTATAAAAAACTATAAAATGAAACGTAAATTATTAATCGGAGTTCTTGGAAATTACCGTTCAGGCAAATCCACAACATGGCATACTTTGTTTAACAGAGAAGTTCGTACAGGTAAGCATATCCGCCATATTATAATTTATAATGACAAAATACCCGTTTTTTTAATTAACGGTGCAGCTTTAGAAAGACGTGTAGAATTGAAATATATATTGCCCGATAAAACTCCTGATATTGTATTATGTTCTTTTTTATATCATAAAAATGTAAAAAATAATTTTAATTATTTTCTGGATAAAGGTTATGATATGTATATTCAGTGGCTAAATCCCGGCTATTCCGATAAAAACGACAAAGTTTTATTTTATAATGTCGGTATTATCAATTATCTGATGTCTTTCGGAGTAACTGTTTCCGTGAAAAACGGAAAAATTAACTGCAATACCAGAGTTAAGGAAATAAAAAACTACTTATATGCCTGGTATTTTGGAAATCATAAAAAACAATTATTTTTGTAATACTATTTTTTTACTATTACTCTTATGATAAAGAATGTTAAAATATCAATCATACTGATAAGTTTTACACTTATATTTTCGGCATCCTGTAATGTTAAAGAGCCATGT
>SLSH01000427.1 GCA_007130555.1 Bacteroidales bacterium | reverse complement strand
AATAGTCTAAACTAGGCTACGCTTGTTTAGACTAAAAATAATTTCAATCGGCATTAACCAATGTAGAAATAATATTACGTCCTCATACTGTCGGACTATATATTATTTCACATTGGTATAAAATAGAGTGTTTAATCAATCCTACTTATTACATTTTGCCTTTAAAATCACAATTGAGCCCACTCTAAAAATTATTTTTTTGCCACCAAGACACAAAAAATTAACAAAGTTATACTATTGGGAATCAACATTTTGTGCGTCTTGGTGTCTTTGTGGCGAAATTGGTGGTTTTTCGCCTTTTTGGAGTGGGCACAATTAAAAAAATAATATATTTGTAGTAATGCGTATTTACTCTTCCAACAACAATTCGAGAACCTTCATTGCTGCTTTTGTTACAGATGAAGCCGGTCCGAAAATTGCCATAACACCTTGCTTATATAGATAATCATAATCAGAAGAAGGGATAACGCCTCCGACAATAACCATTATATCAGGTCTTCCCATTTTTTTCAGTTCTTTAATTACATTTGGCACCAACACTTTGTGTCCTGCTGCAAGTGAGGATACTCCGAGTATATGCACGTCATTTTCAACTGCTTGTCTTGCTGCTTCTTCGGGGGTTTGAAAAAGCGGACCTATATCAACGTCAAAACCAATATCTGCATAACCGGTTGAAACAACTTTAGCACCTCGGTCATGTCCGTCTTGTCCCATTTTTGCAATCATAATTCTTGGTTGTCTGCCTTCCTTAGCGGCAAATTTTTTACAAAGTTCTTGTGCTTTTTCAAAATCGGGGTCATTTTTCGACGCCGATGAATAAATTCCTGATATTGAACGTATCACAGCTTTATACCTTCCTTTAATTTTTTCACATGCGATTGTAATTTCTCCCAAACTTGCTCTTTTTTTAGCCGCTTCAACAGCTAACTCTAATAAATTCCCTTCACCTGTTACGGCACATTTTGTAATAGCATTCAATGCATTTTGGCATTCTTCTTCGTTTCGTTGTTTCCGAAGTTGTTCCAGTCTTTTAATTTGAGCCTGACTCACGGCAGTATTATCAATGTCAAGCGTATCAATCGGGTCTTCTTTATCTTTCCTGTAATAATTTACACCTACAATAATCTGTTCTCCGCTGTCAATTTTTGCCTGAGTTCTTGCTGCACATTCTTCAATTCTCATTTTTGGTACTCCCGATTCAATTGCTTTTGACATTCCTCCCATATTTTCAATTTCCTGAATATGTTCCCATGCTTTATGGGCAATTTCATGAGTAAGTTTTTCGACATAATAAGAACCTCCCCATGGGTCAACTTGTCTGCAAATATTTTTTTCATCCATAATAAAAATCTGCGTATTTCTAGCAATACGTGCAGAGAAATCTGTCGGCAGGGCAATAGCTTCATCAAGGGCATTTGTATGTAATGATTGTGTATGTCCCATTACTGCTGCTAAAGCCTCAATACATGTACGTGAAACATTATTAAACGGGTCTTGCTCGGTTAAAGACCATCCTGAAGTCTGGCAATGAGTTCTTAAAGCCATTGATTTTGGATTTTTAGGGTTAAATTCGGAAACGATTTTTGCCCATAGCATTCTTGCAGCACGCATTTTTGCTATTTCCATAAAGTGGTTCATCCCTATCCCCCAAAAAAATGACAAACGAGGTGCAAAGCTGTCAATATCAAGACCTACTTTTATGCCTGTTCTCAGATATTCCAGTCCGTCTGCAAGAGTATAAGCCAGTTCAATATCGCAAGAAGCTCCTGCTTCCTGCATATGATATCCGGATATTGAAATACTGTTGAACTTAGGCATATTTTTGGAAGTATATTTAAAAATATCTCCGATAATTCTCATTGAAAAATCCGGCGGATATATATAAGTATTTCTTACCATAAATTCTTTAAGAATATCATTTTGAATTGTACCTGTAAGTTCTTCTAATTTAACTCCTTGTTCTAATGCAGTAACGATGTAAAATGCCATTATCGGCAATACAGCACCGTTCATTGTCATAGAAACCGACATTTTATCAAGCGGAATCTGGTCAAAAAGTATTTTCATATCTAAGATACTATCCACGGC
Organism: Bacteroidales bacterium; assembly: GCA_007130555.1. Taxonomy (GTDB): domain Bacteria; phylum Bacteroidota; class Bacteroidia; order Bacteroidales; family ML635J-15; genus SLSH01. The sequence goes on along the minus strand of SLSH01000427.1, from coordinate 4,682 downwards.
AACGCCTGCTTTCCCGACATCTCCGACTACTCTAGGGTGGTCTGAATCATATCCCCTATGTGTCGCAAGATCAAAAGCAACTGATAAACCTTTTTGACCTGCTGCCAGATTTCTACGGTAAAAAGCATTAGATTCTTCAGCCGTTGAAAATCCTGCATACTGACGAATAGTCCATGGTCGCAAAGCATACATAGTTGAATATGGTCCCCGCAAATACGGAGGAATTCCTGCTACATAATCAAGATGCTCCATATCTTTTATATCATCTTTTGTATATATATGCTTAACAGGTATCTGTTCCGGAGTTATCCATGTTTTTTCCGCTTTATCAGATATCTTTTCATCCTCTTTAAAAAATATGGATTTTGAACTTTTAATATCTATTTTTCTATAATCCGGTATCATAATTTTTATTTTATCGGTTTAATATTTAAAAGTTCCTGATAATATTCAAACTCTTGTTTCATATTTGAATTAATATGAATAAAATTTTTTGCTCCCACTTTTTCCAAAGCTGTTCTACATTTAGGATTTCCTGCAACAACAATTATTTTATCTTTTTCTTTTTTAACAACTTCTGGAACAATTTTCTCATATTCTTCATCCGAACTGCAAACAACAATTATATCCGCATTTTTTTCTGTTGCTTTTTTAAGCCCTTGATCAATAGAGTCGAAACCTGCATTTTGAATTATCTCATAACCTGCACAAGCAAAAAAATCTGATGCAAATTGCGACCTTGCTTTTCTAAGGTTCAGATTTCCTATTGTTAAATTGAATACGACAGGGCGTTTTCCGGATTTATCTGTTGCTAATCTGATTTTTTCAATTTCTTCAGCTCCTCTGTATAAATTAAGAGGTTCCCCTATTTTTCCGTTTTTTTTATTTTTAGCGAATATAAATCCAAAGTCGGTATCAACATCCTTTCTTATTTCATTAAAATCGGGATAATATGTTGTTCCGATTAATTTTTCTTTCCTTAAATCAACATTTTGATTTCTGTTTTTTGCGTTATTTTTCAGATTTTTTTGAATAATTCCTTTTTTAAACGCTTGCACAAATCCTCCGTTATCCTGTACTTCCAAAAATATTTCCCATGCTTTTTCGGCAATCTGGTCTGTAAGATATTCAATATAATAAGAACCTGCTCCGGGGTCTATAACTTTATCAAAATATGCTTCTTCTCTAAGTATTAGTTGGATATTACGTGCTATTCTTCTTGAAAAATCATCTGCATCCTTATAAACCGCATCAAAAGGTCTTATTGACAATGAATTTGTTCCGCCAATAATGGCAGACATTGCTTCAGTTGTAGTTCTAAGTATATTAACATAAGGGTCATAAACTGTTTTATTCCAGAAAGTTGTTATACAATGCATATACATTTTTGTACTATCAATGCATTCAGGATTATGAGCTTCCACAATTTTTGCCCATAAAAGTCTCGCTGCTCTTAATTTTGCAATTTCAAAGAAATAATTTGATCCGACAGTAAAAATAAACTGCAGTTCTTTTGCCATATCATCTACAGTAATATTACAGCGGTCTAATTTGTGGAGATATTCAGCACCCATAGCCAATCCATATCCCAATTCACGTACAACAGATGCTCCAGAATTCTGGATATGAGTTGCATTAACGGAAATAGGTTTAAAATTCGGCATTTTATTTTTTAACATATCAACCAAATTCTCTGCACAAAGGCAATCTTCATGTCCACATGGATATTCTCCGTGTTTTAACATATGTCCGTATGTGTCAAAATCATCTGAGCCGTATATTTTTTTAGGATTATAGCCTTCTTTTTCTATATAATAAGAAAATAAACTTGAATACCAGCCATTACGATTTCCTGACCTGAAATTAATGCTGATATTTTCAACATCTATTTTATCTAATAATTGTTCAAAATCCGTAGTTGTAAGTTCACGTCTGATTTTAAACCTAAATGATGTAATACCTTTACTAATTAAATATCGTGATTCTTTATTTGTTTCTTTAATATCCCTGACTTCAATTTCTTCCGAAATTTCCCAAGCTTGTTTGGCATTAGTCCCTCTCACGTAAGGAAATTCTCCCGGTTTAATATCAAATTTTTTGATTTTTTCAAAAATATCTGCACGATAATATGGAAGTACTTCTATACCTTCGGTAGGTTTCCAAATTAATTTTTTATCATAATCTGCCCCTTTTAAATCTTTTAAGACTTCATCCTCCCATTGTTTGTCGCTAATCGGCGGAAACTTTTCAAAAAGCTTTTCTTCCATTTACTAATATTTTAAGACTAATTACTTTGCAAATTTATAACGAATTATAGAATGCCGTACAATGATAAGGCATTTTATTAAACATATTTATTATGAATATTTTAACAACTAAATAGCAGGAAAACAGAGAGTTACATCTGCTGTTTATAAGTCGGACATGTTCAAAAACAGTATGCTAACCCAAATCTTTTGCTTTAACTCTGCCGAATTTAAGACATTTAAGCAGTATTTTTGGTAATGTTTTATCGGGTTTTCTTTTTGATAAATTAAGATAAATTCCCAGTTTTTTAATAATCGGTATTTTAAATGTTTCCACAAATTCAATCAGTGTTCCGTCCGGATCTTCTATGTAAGCAAAGTTCCCTGCAGCTTCTCCCATATCAAAAACAGGATTTTCATCACTAAAACTATCTACTGTAAACGGAAATCCCGTTTCTTTGCATTTTTGCTTTAAAGCTTTCATATTTCTGATATCAAAGCACAAATGAATAAATCCCAAATCACCCCAAAATCTGTTATTAAATATTTTAACGGGCTGTCTGTCTGTTGATTGAATCAGTTCTATAAAAGACGGTCCGAATAAATCTGCAAATGCTCCTTTTCTTTTATTGCTGTGAGTCAACAATACTCTTTTAAAACGACCTTCCCCTCCGTTAAGATTAAGGAATTCATCATAAACCCCTTCGCCCTCATACACTACTTTATCATATCCTAAAATATCTTTATAAACAGGGAAAGATTTTTTTATGTCCGACACACCTATAATTGATCCTACAGGACCTCCTGAAGATTTTTTCTCATCCGAAAATACATATTGATTATCAACAATCTGAAAGACATTTCCAAATTTATCTTTAACAAAAAAAGAATACAAATTATCAATTGATTTTTGAGGTTCGTTTAATATCCTGATATCATTATTTTTTTTGAATAATTCATAAGTGGAATTAATATTTCTGCTTTTCATTTTTGCAGCAAAAATTCCCAAATCTCCGATTTTAATATCAAAATTTGCTTTTTGCGGTATTCGTTCTGCATATTGCCATATTTCAAATCCTCCTCCTCCCTGCATATTAATAGCTATTGCTGCGTGACGTTTTTGAGGTTGATTTCCTGTATATGGTAGCATCAGCTTAGCTTCGCTGTTATCTTCAAGAATTTTAATATCCATATTAAATATTTCAATATAATGTTTCCATGCATTTTTCATGTCGTCAACACCTATGCCAATTTGCTGTATTCCACTTACAATATAGTCATTCATAATTAAGTCGCTTTAATATTTCTAACGATTTTACGAGATAATTTCGGAAAAAAACGTTTTAAATAAACCATTAGCAATTCACTACTCCCCACAAGTATTTCGGTTTTTTGTTTATATACGGCATTATATATTTTTTTTGCTGCTTTTTCGGCTGAAATTCCTTTTGCCTGTCCTTTGTCCATTTGAGAATGTTGATTACCGTCTTGTTTAAGAGCATAAAAAGAAATATTTGTTTTTACTCTTCCGGGGCAAATAAAACAAACCCTGATATTTTCTTTATGATATTCGGCATGTAAACTTTCAAAATACCCGTACAAAGCATGTTTTGATGCAGAATAAGAAGACCTTAACGGAAATCCGAATCTGCCTGCAATACTTGTTGTAACGGCAATTGTTCCACCACCGTTTTCAAGCATTGATTTTAATACATGTTTTGTAATAAGAACGGGGGCAAAATAATTAATGGTCATGATTTTTTTATCTACTTCAAATTTAGTTTCTGCAACTAGACCTCTCTGACTTATCCCTGCATTATTGAATAACACATCTATTTTGCCGAATTTATCAACAGCTTTTTTGCATAACTCAGGAATCCCATCCAAATCAGACAAATCATAATCCAAAACAAAACAATTTGCACCCGATGAAATACATTTTTCTTGTACTTTTTCTAAAATGTCCTTCTCTAATGCCGTTAAAATAAGATTTGCACCGTCTTTTGCAAATCTATATGCACAAGCCTCTCCGATACCCGACGAAGCGCCCGTTATCCATATAGTTTTATTTTTAAATTTTTGCACTTAGAAAATATTTATAAGTCATTCCGAAAGTTTTAACTTATATGCTTTTATACAGCAACTACTTCCTTAACTTGCGGGACATCTTTTTTAAGTTTTTCCTCAACTCCGAGTTTTAATGTTTGTTGGCTATGCGGACAATGACCACATGCTCCTAATAATTTTACTTTTACTACAAAATCCGGCGTAACTTCCACTAAACTTATATCTCCTCCATCTGCCTGTAGAAATGGTCTTACTTCTGCTATTGACTCTTCAATTTTTTTTACAATTTCTTCCATTTTTTATATTTATTTTAGTTTATATTTAATTTTATACAAATATACATTGTTTTTTTTAGAAACCTAATTTTTT
>SLSH01000010.1 GCA_007130555.1 Bacteroidales bacterium | reverse complement strand
CAAAAATCCTTTCGGGAAGGTATTCTCCTGTTTTGATAAAATGTCCGATAACAGGTAAATCAACCGCATTAACAGTCCAAACAATATCATCTTTATTAATCGGTTTCAGTTTGTTAATTTGCACTCCAACCAAACCACTCGGATGTGGACCTTTAAAATAATTTATTTTGTAATTGTTTTTGTCGTCAATAAGATTTTCCGTTTCGGAATTTGGTCTGAAATTAAGATAAACATCCCCTTCTGTTAAACCTGAAATAAATTTAAGAGCAGTATTTATATCTTCTTTTTTTTCTTTTAAAACAAAATCTAAATCGGCTGCAAGAGGTGCAGAATCAATAAAGCTGATAAAAATATCTCTCGGAGTATCATTTTGATTTGCAATTATACCATAAGGACGTTGCTTAAAAAAGGTCCAAATTCCTGCTTTAAGCAGAATCTCAATTTGTTTGTTTTTATCTGACGAAAAGAAATTACCGGTTTCAAATTTTTGAACATCATCTTTATCATCCGCTTCAATTAAAATTTCTAAAATCTTTCGTTTTTCGCCTCTGACAACCTCAGTTATTTTCCCACTTACAGGAGAAACAAAACAAACTTCGGGATTATACTTATTTATAAAAACGGTTTCTCCTCTTTTAACGGGATTATCGGGTTTTAAAACAAGCTTTGGAGTGAAAGATTCAAAATCAATAGGTTTAATTGAATAAATTTTAGATTTTAATTCTTCTTTTATTTGTTTTTTTGCAACTCCTTTTAGTCTAACATCAAGACCTTTACGAATGTTAATAATTTTAGTCATTTATATTAACTTTTTATGCACAATATTAATAAAAAATTTTTTATAACATAATGATATTTACAGCTTATAAAACATTTCTTTATTATGTTGTAGAGCAGTAATTAAAGAATTGTTATTGAAATTAATTAAGTTTTATCGGGAAATAAAGTCTTTAATAAATACTGTCTATAAGTTTAGCAATTGCGTTTTCGTCATTTGATTCTATAAGATTAAATAATGGTTTCATCTCTTTGGGGGCGTTACTCACTATATAAGCATTATTTTTATTAACATATTCAAGCATATCCAAATCATAATAATCATTACCGACAGCAACTATGTTATTTATGTCAATATTCAGCTTTCTTCTTATAAATTCTATACCGCTGGCTTTTGAAACATTTGCAGGCAGAATTTCGACCCAGATAGATTTATGATTTATCGGACTTGTGGCTTTAATAACATTTACTTTCATAAATCTGGACTTGATTTGATTGTAATAATCGGTATTTTCGGCACAAATTATGACAAACTGAGAAGCTTGTGTCGGACATTCGTTAATGGAACTAATACCATAGGATTCGTAATTATTAATTCTGGTACGGAAATCGCTGTTGTTTTTTATATTTCCGAAATGATGAAAATAATGATTGTCAGGAACAGGTAATTGCACCATAAAATCATATTTGTGCTTACATAAAAAATTATATATCTCGGCAGTATCCGAAACCGTAAGACTATATGATTGTAAAATAATTTTGTTCTTCCAGTCGTAAATACCTATACCTGCCGAAAATACTACATAATCAACCGGAAAATCATCATCAATAACATTTCTTAAAGAAAATAATGAACGTCCTGTATTAATTACTCTTATGATATTTTTATGCTCTATTTCTTCAAATTTTTTTATGGTGTTTTTATTGACATAACCTTCAGACGTTGCAAGAGTTCCGTCATAGTCAACAACAAACATTTTATTTTTATTAGCATTGTTCATCAAATTATTGAAGAGATAAAATTAAAAAAATCTGTAGCAAAACTACTGCCCATAATTAATCCGAATATCATTATAATAAAAAACAAATATAACAGCATCATAATAAATGCTTTTGTTTTTGTCATGTGTTTTCCAACAATAAAAATTAAAACCGTTATTACAGTTAAAAATAAAAGGACTTCCCAGATTCCGAGGCTGAATTGAATAATCTCAGGACTCATTTCTATAGTTCCGAAAATTAATGTATATATTAATAATGGAACACCGAGAGCAAAAGAAATATCAAAAATATTGCTGCCAATAGCATTTGAAAAAGCATCGTCATAATTACCTTTTTTGGCATCTTTAATTGAGATGATTGTGTCGGGAAGACTTGATGCTGCTGCAGCAAGAATCAATGCTACAAATAAAATAGGAATATCAAGTCCGTTAAATTGTCCTGCATAAGGTATTTTATATATATCTGCTCCAAGCCATTCGGTGGCTTGTACTAAAATCCATGTGCCAATAAGCATAACAAAAGTACTTGCAACCAATAAATACCATGCTTTTGATTTATTAATATCTTTATTGCCAAGTATAATGTTTTGAATATTTAATTTTAATAAATCATTTGTTTTTGCTTTACGTTTTATATATTTTATTGTGTTGGTGCTTTTTGTAGTATTTCTGGTTTTTTTAAATGTATAATACAGATATGCCAAATATAGTAAATATACAAAAAACATTAAAGCTCCGAAAAACCAGTTGAGAGAGCCGTATTTAAGTGTTATTATCAAAACTAATGTAGTAATAATCAAAAATATACCATCTCTTAAACTTATTGATTTTCTGATTGTAATTTTAGTATTTTGATTTTTTATTAGTCCAAAAATTATTACACAAGCGGGAATTATTAAAAGATTATATATTGCACTACCTGCGGTAACACCTATTCCTCCGCTAAACCCGTTTACATCACGAATGTAAAAAAGAAAAAATATTGTTGCCAGAAATTCGGGCATTGAACTTGCAACCGCGTTTATTGTAGCTCCTTTTATTCCTTCGTGAAGATTTCTGCCAAGGTAATCCGATGCTATTTCAAAGCCGTTAGCTGCTTTCCAAATAATAAAACAACTTATTGATATCATTATAAGCGGAATCAAAATACCTGCAAAATCCATTACAAAGTTTTTTACAAAAATACTTATTTTAACGATAATTTGATATAAAATAATCATTATTATCCAATATATGACAAAACTCTTTTTGAAGGTTATAAGGTAGGGTATAGGGGATAGGGGTATAAGGGGCGTTCCATATACCCCTATACCTTATACCAAAAAAACTTATTCCTTAAAATTACTCATAACCCATTAAAATACAATTTAAAAGTTTTGTTTATCTAAAATTATTGACTATAAGCAACTTATCAAAAACATGATAATATTTTGTCATGTACTAAATCATTATTATTGTTTTTTAAACTTGAGAAAGTTTAGTAAATATATCCTGAAAAATTTGGTATTTATAAAATAAAAAACTAAATTTGCATTATAAAAATATTATAATAAAATTCTTAATAGTTATGAGAAAAAAATATTTCTTATTTGGTTTAATAATATCATTTATTTTTTCGATAAATTCTGTTCTTGAAGCTCAATTACTTTCGAATAAAGGAGCTGTTGTTAATGTAAAAGACGGTGTTTTGGTTTTGGTCCAGGGCTCCGTTGAAAATAAAGATAACGGCTTTTTAACTGTATTTGAAGAATCGGGAGTTATTTCCGAAATGATAATCCGACAGGATTTTATAAATAATGCCACGGCAGGAGGAAGCGGATATTACAGAGTTCTTGGCGACTGGGAAAACAATAATACCTTTAATGCAGGAACAGGTTCGGTATTTATGGAAGGAGATAATCAACTGCTTACGGGAATAGTCTCAACTTATTTTTATAATTTAATTCTTGACGGAACAGGAATTAAAACTCAAACTATCGACCAGTATGTTCTTAATACTCTTGACTTAAAACATCTGGAACTTAGTACCGAAGATTATATTATGTTTGTAGAAAATCCTGATGTTGATGCAGTAGAACGTGTTGACGGAGGTTTTGTGTCTAGTTTGGGAACAGGAGTTCTTTCTAGAAATACTCAAGAGGCAGAAACTTACTTGTTTCCGGTCGGATCAAGCTTGGGAGTAAACAGATATCGCCCGGTTGAAATTACCCCAAATAATCCAAATGACAATACTTATACGGTAAGAATGGCAAATGTTGATGCTACTGATGAAGATTTTAACAGAGATTTGGTAGAACCAATTATATGTGAAACCAATCAGTTTTTTTATCATAGAATTAATCGTACTTCAGGTACAACAGCAATAGACCTTAAAATTTTCTACGATGAAACCGAAGACGGAGAATGGGATGGTATTGCAAACTGGACTACAAGTCCCGATGAATGGCAAGTTGTTCAAGGCAGTACTACTACTACCGAATCTCCTTTGTCTTATGCTTATGTTGATGACTGGGATTCTTTTGACGAAACTCCTTATATATTGCATATAGTTAATCCGAGTCCTGTTATTGACCCAATACCTCCCATTTGCATTGATGATGATGAAATAATACTTACGGGTGAACCCGAAGGAGGAACATGGTCGGGAGAAGGCGTTACAGGAAATGTTTTTGATCCTTCCGAAGCAGGGATAGGGTTCCATGAAATTACTTACGAAGTAATTGACGGAACTTGTTCGGCTTCCGTTCAAATTATTATTGAGGTAACAGATTATGCCGATGCAACAATTACTCCCGTAGGACCATTCTGTTATGATAACTTTAGCGTTACCCTGTCCGCTGATACAGAAGGCGGAACATGGACGGGAGAAGGCATTACAGATAATGAACTGGGAACTTTTAATATTGCAACAGCAGGAGTAGGAACTCATGAAATAATTTATGAAGTATTTGGAACCTGTGGAGCTGTTGATACAACCGAAATTATTATTTATCCCTCAGATATTATGGATAATTTTATTGTAGAAGATCCTTTATGTATCGGTGGTAACGGGATAGTAGAATTTTCAGCTACAGGAGGAACTTCGCCTTATACATATTTAGTAAATGGAGAACAATATACTGATACGGAATATATCGCAGAATTAAGTGCAGGAGATTATACTATTACCATTGTTGATACAAACGGTTGTATCAAACAAACTGATATATCAATTAACGAAGGTACGGATGATTGTATAGAAATTCCCAATGCTTTTACTCCAAATGGCGACGGAATAAATGATGAATGGCTTATACAGAATATTGAGGCATTTCCCGATGCTCAAATCCAGGTTTTTAACAGATGGGGACAACTAGTTTATCTCGGAAGGCACGGAGATGACCCATGGAACGGTACTTACGAAGGAATGCCCTTACCGGTGGGTCCGTATGTTTATGTTATAAAATTAAACCATACAGACGATAAACAAGATGCTTTTGTAGGGATTGTTACATTAATAAGATAAAGAATAAAATAAAGCATTATTGCCGATTTAGACTTAAATCAGTAATCTAATTTAAAAATTATGAATTATGATTTCCTATAGATATTTAATAGCAAATTTTTGTTTAATTGCATTTTTTATTTTATTCTGTTTTAATGATTTAAAAACTCAAAATTTTATTGAAAAAACTTATACAGAAGGAGATATTCCTGTTTATCATCATGGCACATACAGTAATTGGTATAACGGATCAATAAATGAATGTAGTGGCGCATTAGAGGTGGTATTGCCTCAGTATGCAGAAGTTACAGGGGTTGATGTTAAGTATGACATAATCTCAACAGGAGGAGATCAAATGAGACACCAACGATCCATCATAAGATGTTTGCAAAATTCTTCTTTAGCTGCCGAAGAACCAAGTGTGTCTGAGGGGGCAGGTAATACGGCAGGAACATATAATTATGAAAGAAATAACTTGAATTTTGCAAATGGTCTGGAAGGAACATTGTTATTTCAATTAGTTGTAGGAAAAACAACAGGCCCGGGATGTTATGATTGCTGTAATGATATATCTTATGTTATTAATAATTCATGGGAACTAACTGTTTATTATTCATTGCCTGCTTGTATTCCTCCAAGTGACTTATATGCAACCCAAACTTCTCCTACAAGTTACAATTTGGGATGGACTGCAAACGGCACCGAAACTCAATGGAACGTAGAGGTTGGATTACAGGGATTTATACCAGGTACAGGAACTCAGGTTACAGGAGCTATAGGAACATCTGATAATCCATGGGAAGCCACAGGATTAGACCCTGATACACAATATGAATTTTATGTGGATGCAGATTGTGGTGAGGATGGTACAAGCGGGTGGATAGGTCCTTTTGTTTTTAATGAACAAGCGCTTTCTATTGATTATAATATTACAGAAAATTCTGTTTGTAACGGAGATCCCTGTGATTATGAGGGACCATCAATACTAATAAATGAAGTAAAACTGTATCCCGAATGGGGAGACGGGTCAATTTATGGATGTCCTCCCGATCCGCCGGAAGAAAGATGCGACGGAGAGTGGATTGAACTGTTTAATCCAAATGCATGTGAGTGGGTAGATATAAGTTGTTATTTTTTAGGGAATAATGCGATGGATAATGCTGAACCTCTTGGTATAACTGACTACCCCGGTGGTTATATTATTCCCGAAGGAACGCTTATCCCTCCATTGGGATTTTTTATACTGCGAGGAACAGATGCTCCTGAGGTACCATCTCATTTGTTGGTAGCAAATGGAGGAAATACTGTTGTAGCTGTTACAGATGACCCTGCACGTGTTTGTTTTGGTAGCGGTAACAGATTATGGTTCCCTAACCATGCAGGTTGGTTTGCTTTTTATGATAATGAAGGAGTTCCGCAAGATGCTATTTCATGGAACGATATAAATAATGGTTTGGTTGGTTATGTTGATGGAAATCCTCAATATGCTCCGCCGTGTATGACATGTTCGCCAT
>SLSH01000203.1 GCA_007130555.1 Bacteroidales bacterium | reverse complement strand
TCAATCTTTATTTTTTTATATAAATTATCTTTCTTCACAAAGATGCAGTCATCATACTCACAAGAATTAAAACTGATATATTTGTCTATACTTTTTGTGAGGGATTTTAAAAATCTTTCGTAAGTAATTGGTTTTAGTAAATAATCGGTAACTCCATACTCAAATGTATTTAATGCGTATTTTTCACTTCCGGATATTACTATTATTTGTTGAAAATAATTTTGCGTGTCTAAAAAATCAAATCCACTCATTTCGGGCATTTCTATATCTAAAAAAATCAGGTCAATTTGATTCGTTTTAATTATTTCCTGAGCTTCAACAGGATTATTATAGACTCCCTTACAAGTAATCAATCCTGATTTGTTCACAAAACCTTTTATTAAATTTTGTGTCAAAATATCATCATCTATAATAATACATCTCATAATATAATAATTGCCTTTATATTAATATACGATATTTTTTTTTAAATTGTTCTTATTTTATTAAAATTTAATTCATTTTTTCTACTATGTAATTGTTTGGGGCTATATTAAGGTAATTATTTGCTAATTTTTTTAATATTTCGGTATTTCCTGTAGTGTAAAATATGAGTTTGTTTTCAAACTCGCTTATATTCAGGATTTTATATGTCATTAATATATCTTTTGTTCTTCTTGTTACAGCTTCGGAAGAGTCTATAATCTGAATATTTTCTCCAACACATTCCTTAATTTGTTTAATAAAAAAAGGATAATGAGTGCATCCCAGTACAATGTAATCAATATTTCTGTTTTTAAAATTATTTAAGTAATGTGAAATAATTTTTTTTACATTATCGCTGTCAAAATCTCCTTTTTCGGCAAAATCAACCAATTCCTTTGCTATTTGCAGATGTAGTTTTACATAATTTGAATATTTTTTACTGGTATTTTTAAAATGTTCGCCTTCAAAAGTTCCTTGTGTTGCCAGCACACCTACAGCACCGGTTTTTGTTTTTAAACAGGCAGGTTTAATTGCCGGTTCCAAACCTATTATTGGCAATGAATACTTACTTCTTAGATTCTTAATTGCTGCTGCTGTTATTGTATTACATGCAATTACAATTATTTTACATTCTTTTTTTATTAAAAAATCAATGTTTTTTTCTGCAAGTTCAATGATTTTTTTTTCGGGTAATGGTCCGTACGGAGCATTTTTACTATCAGCTAAATATATGAATTTTTCACAAGGCAGTTCAATGAGCAAATCTTTTAAAATAGATATTCCTCCTATTCCACTGTCAAAAACGCCGATTGGTTTATTCATAAAAATAATATTTTATGAACATAAAATTATTCTTTTAGTTTTGCCCTAACATCTTCGGTTAAATCTATACTTTCCTGCGAATGATAATAAAAAGAATTTACATCAAAAATATATAAAAATCCTTTTTCTTCGCCGATTTCTTTAATTGCATTTGTAATTTTTTGATATATCGGTTCAAGTACTTCTTGTTCCTTTGCCTGCAGGTCTTCCTGGGCTCTCATTTGGAAAATTTGGATTCGTTGCTGAAGATTTGTAATTTCTTCTTCTCTCATTTGCTTGATAGACGGCGAGAATGTTTCAACTTTTTCCATATAATCGTTATATTTTTGCTCTAATTCCTTATTCAGAGACATTAACTGCTCTTCTAATTGTCTAGCAAATTGCTCAACTGCACGGGCAGCTTGTTCTTTTTCGGGCATTGATGAAAAAATTTCATCAGAATTAACATGTCCGAATTTTAATTTTTGAGAAAACCCACTAAAACCGAATGATAGAGCCAAAACAATAATTAATATTTTTTTCATTTTTTTCATTTTTAAAATAAGTAAATAAATTGTATATGTTTCACATTAATTTTTATATCCTAATTTTCTTAATACATCATCACTTCTGTCGTGTCTGGGGTCTGTATATAACATATTCAGACTCCCTGCTGTATCAAAAATAACCGCATAGCTTTCTTCTCTTGCAATTTCTTTTATTGCATTGTAAATATCGTCTTGAATAGGTTTAATTAGTTCTTCTCTTTTTTTAAACAGAAGACCTTCCCGCCCAAAATATCTTTGCTGTAATTCTCTCATTTCTCTTTCTTTTGAAACTATTTCTTCTTCTCTTCTTAAACGCAGGTCTTCGGTTAGTAAAACTCTTTCAGCCTGATAGTCTTTATACATTTTATCAATAGACTCTTTTAATTCGTCAATTTCTTGTTTCCATTGCTCTGTAAAATCATTTAACTGGTCTTGTGCAGTTTCGTAAATCGGTATGTTGCTCATAATATATTCGGTATCGACATAAGCATATTTTTGTGAATATAACATCCCAAAACATAAACAGATTAAAACAGATAAAATAGTTTTTTTCATAATTATTAAATTTAAAAAAGTTTTCAAATATAAATATTTTTTTTAAAATATTACAAATAATAAGCCAAACTTATTTGCAAATTAAAATTGTTGTCCTATAACAAAGTGGAATTGACTGCCATTCATTCCTGTTGTTCCTGGTATTTCGTCAAATCCGTATCCCCAGTCAACGCCTAACATTCCTATCATAGGCATAAATATTCTTACCCCCAGTCCTGCCGATCTTTTAATAATAAAGGGGTCGAAATTTTCAGCCATAAACCATGCATTTCCTGCTTCTGCAAATGTTAATGCATATAATGTTGCCGTCGGATTTAAAGAAATCGGATATCTTAATTCTACGGTATATTTTGAGTAAACATTTCCGCCTTGAGAGGGTGTAAGAGAATTATTTCCGTATCCTCTTAGTCCTATTGTCTCTCTGCCGTATAAATTATATCCGTATAATCCGTCTCCACCAACCTGAAATCCTTCAAACGGGGAAGGTCCGACATCTTTGTTATACATTCCTAACAATCCGAATTCAAATTTTGTTAAAAGTACCAAGGCTCTTGAACCCCCCTCTTTACTTCCTCTTAATGTTGTAAACCACTGACCGCTGAACTTCCATTTGTGATATTCTATCCATTTATATCTTTCCTGAGCAGTAACATTGTCATAATCTAAATTATTAAAAAGTGAGTAAGGAGGAGTTAATTCTACAGATAATGAAAATTGAGAACCTGTTGTCGGAAATATTGGATTAGGTCCGCTTGAATGTCTGCCTAAAACACTTTTAACACTAATATTATTAGAAAATCCGTTATCATAAATAAAATATCCCCATTTATAAATGTCGTAATATTTATAGCTTAATTCATTATATAAGGTAAAATAATCATCAGGCCATTTTAATCTTTGACCTAAACCTATTGCAGCGCCTGTAATTTTAAAACTGTTTCTTAGTTCAGGATCTCTGTGAGCATTAGTTTGTACGGAATGATATACAGAAGTAGTAAGAGAGTTTGGTTTTTTTCCTCCAAACCATGGTTCTACAAAAGTAAAACTATATCCCTGATAATAAAGACCACTTGCCTGAGCTCTCAAAGATAACCTTTGTCCATCCCCCGATGGTAAAGGACGATAAGCTCTCGGATTAAAGATATTCTGTAATGAAAAGTTATTAAATGACAATCCCAGTGTTCCTACAATCATTCCTGCTCCCCATCCACCAGAAAGTTCAATCTGGTCGGAAGGTTTTTCTTCTACATAATACTCAAGATCAACAGTACCTTCAATTTGGTCAGGCTGAAAATCTACATCTAATTTTTCGGGGTCAAAATATCCAAGTTGTGCAAGTTCTCTGACAGTCCTTTGAATTTCGGAACGCTTGTACAAACTGCCGGGCTTTGTGCGAATTTCTCTCAAAATAACATGATCATTGGTTCGGGTATTACCTATAAGAGATACTCTGTTTATCATAGCAGGTCTTCCTTCAAAAATTCTCATCTCAATATCTATAGAATCATTTTCTATCAAAACCTCAACAGGGTTGATATTCGAAAATAAATATCCATTATCCTGATATAATGACATTACACCATTAGGGTCATATAATAATCTTTCATCCAATATTTTTTTATTATAAGTATCACCCTTGTTTATTGCCAGAATTCGGGATAATAATTCTGATGGATATTTTGTATTTCCAATCCATGAAATATTTCTAAAGTAATATTTAGCCCCCTTATCAATTTCAATTATTATATTAACGGTTTTTTCATCATGTTCAAAAATTGTGTCATTCGCAATTCTTGCATCTCTGTAACCTAATTCATTATATTTTTCAATTATTAATCTTTTATCTTTTTCGTATTTTTCTTTAATAATTTTTGAAGATTTAAAGATATTCAATATAGACTTATGTCTTGTGTCTTTCATTGCTACCTGCATAACCCTGTCAGTTCCTCTGAAAGAATTAAACCAGTTTAAATCCTCATCTACTAAATAATCTCCGTTAAAAGAGATATCGTTTATTTTTATTCTTTCATTTTTTTCAATATTGATAGTTAAAATTACATTATTTGGTATCAAAGAGTCTTGTTCCTGAATAATATCTACCTCAACATTACGAAAACCTTTGTCTATATAATAATTTACAATACTGTAGTGAGTTCTCATTATAATATTTTCATCTACCTGTATGCCTCTTACCAGCTTAACAATATCTTTGATATCGTCAGCTTCCGATTTTTTTGTCCCGACAAGTGAAAATTCCGATAATCTAGGTCGTTCTTTTAAATATATATCCAGAAAAACTCTGTCTCCGATTACTCTAGATATGGAAATTTTTACATCGGAAAAGAGTTCTTGTTCCCATAATTTATTTATGGCATCAGATATTTTGTCTCCGGGGATTAAAATCCTTTCACCTATTTCTAAATCAATCAAATGAAGTAAAACAGTTTGATCTAAATACTTAACTCCGGATATAATTATCCCTCCGATTTCATATTCTTTTGGATTAGTATAATCAAATTCGGGGAGCTTTACATCAGCCTTTATCTGTCCCATTGCATAAATAATCTGAAAAAATACTAATATTAAAAATAAAATTTTTTTCATGTGGCAAATATATCATTTTATTTGTTCACTTGTTTTTCCAAAACGTCTTTCTCTTCCAATATATTCTAAAATTGCCTTATATAGCTCATTTTCAGAAAAATCCGGCCAAAGAACATCTGTAAAATAAAGTTCGGTATATGCTATCTGATATAACAAAAAATTACTTATCCTTTTTTCCCCGCTTGTACGTATCAATAATTCAGGGTCGGGTATTTCGGAAGTATCCAAATAATCAGAGAATTTTTCTTCGCTTATATCTTCAAACCCGATTATATTGTTTTTGACATCTTTGGCTATTTTTTTACTTGCTTCAACAATTTCCCATCTTCCGCTGTAACTCAAAGCAATTATTACATTTAATTTTTTATTGTTTTTGGTTAGTTCAACTACATTTTGAATTTTTGATTTAACTTTTTTCGGAAAACGAGATATATCTCCTATTACCGAAATTTTTATTCCGTTTTTATTTGCATTTTCAATTTCCTGGTCAATAGAATTAACTAACAAACTTAAAAGACCGCTTATTTCCTTAGCGGGACGATCCCAGTTTTCTGTAGAAAAAGCATAAACAGTTAAATATTTAATTTCAAGTTCAGTTGCAATTTTTATTATATCTTTAAGTGTTTTGGCACCTTGGTTATGTCCGGCAATTCTCATTTTCCCTCGCTGTTTTGCCCATCTTCCGTTTCCATCCATAATAATGGCAATATGTTCAGGAATTTTATTTTTATCAATTTTATCTTTAAGAGACATATTTTTAATTATTCGTTACAAAATTACATAATGAATTCATTTTTTTTAATAAACATTATAATATGCAGGACAGCCAAGCCCCCCGAACTTAAATCCATAGGATAATGTTACGGCCAAATATGCATACCAGTCATTAGTATAGATAAAAGCACGTTGTTTATGTTGATTATCATCATCAATCGGAGTACTATAACTTGTTGAGTATGAACTAATATCTTTACCCGTAATATTATCCAGCATATCCGAAAAACTTCTTCTGAACGCCCATTCTGCACCCACAATTAATCTGGGAGTAATGTTTTTTTTAATTCCTATCCCTATAGGTAATGCAAAACTCAAAAAATCTTCAGATTCATTTGCAAAATACAAAACCAGTCCGGTTTGTAAATATGGAATAAATTTTTGTTTTTGTTGTTGTCCGATAATAAAAGGAAAAAAATTAAATTCAACCTGAGTAGATAATTCAATTAAAGATGTTGCAAATCCATGATTTCTTTGCTGTTGAAATGCGTTTTGAAAATCTTTATCATATGCAGACAGTCTTGAATGAAATGCGCCGATTCTTAAAATATATCTCGGGTTATAATGATATTTTATAATTCCTCCAATATTAAGATGCGGTGAATATAGGTGTTTGTAAAGATTCATGTCTCCCATATAATATGATGCTCCCAACATTACACCAAGGTCAAATGCCCGTTGATTTTGTGCTGTTATGGAATTATTAATGTTAAAAGATATAATAATAAATATTATAAATACAATAAGTTTAGACTGCATTAAACATGAATAAGTTTTGATTGATTTGTAATATTTTGCACACATATTTCTAAAAACGCCCTTCATCTTTTTTTATTATACTGCCAGAAAAAAAATAAACTTATGTCTGTTAAATAAAATTGTGCAAAAATACTAAATTAGGTATAATAACCTAAATTTACGAAAGTTATCTTATTGATAATTTGATGTCAATTTCTATTAAAAGTATGTAATATTTTTTTAATAGAACATTGGTAATCCCGGCAACCCCGGTCTTATCTTATATGTTAAGTTTAATGT
>SLSH01000091.1 GCA_007130555.1 Bacteroidales bacterium | reverse complement strand
TGTCGCCGCTTAGAATTTGCTAAAAATTATGGTAATTGTCTAAAATTCAGAAACTCGCTCTGCTCAAACAGTCTGAATTTCTTAACGACAATCACCATAATTTTCTTAACGCAAATTCTAATACCGACAGTTGTATAAAAAAATTGTGTCGGCATTAACAAAACCACTGCCAACATCAAAGCTGTTGGCGGTTTTGTATAAGATGCGACATAAAGCGGTGTTCCGACTTTGCATAATGATTAAAATATAGCTGTTCGTTTGTCGGAACAGTTTAATTATTGTATAAGCTTTTTATAATACCTTAAATCCGCAAGTGGTTTGCGTAGCGAAGGGCTGAAATGTTTGACAGATGCGGGAAGCGCAGGCATGAGCACCGTAATCGTAGCCGTAGTTACGGTGAGGAGCGGAATGTTGAGCATTTCCGCAGATGGCATACAGTTCAGACATGCAGTAGTAAACTACTTGCGGATTTAAGGTAATAAGAAAGATATAAATTTAATTCAGAAGTGTGTGCCCCAATGCACAAAACAAGAGGCAGAAAAAATACAATCAGAAATGGAAGAAATTCTAAAAAAATCAAGTATTATCTGATAAATCCAATTACTGCATCCGTTATATACTTTAATATATCATCATTTAATTCCGAATTAACCGGTAACGAAATGACAGTTTTACATAATTCTTCGGTTACAGGATAAGATTTTCCGGCACAATTAAATTCCTGAAAAGCTTTTTGTTTATGCATCGGTACGGGATAATAAATTGCAGAGGCAATTCCTCTATTGTTTAAATGTTCCTGTAATTTTTTTCTGTCAACATCTATGGTTTTTAAGGTATATTGATGAAAAGTATGTGTTGATTTATGAAGTCTTTCGGGAGTTATTAGTCTTTCGCAATTTTTAAATGCTTTATCGTAATAATCGGCAGCATATCGGCGGACATTATTATATTTATCAAGATGTTTTAATTTTGCTCTAAGTACGACAGCCTGAAACGTATCCAGACGAGAATTGACGCCAATCATGTCGTGATAGTAGCGTACTTTCATTCCGTGATTTACTATAGATCTTATTTTTTCATTAAGTTTATCGTCATTGGTAAAAATTGCTCCTCCGTCGCCGTAGCAACCGAGATTTTTTGACGGAAAAAATGAAGTACATCCTATATGTCCGATAGTTCCCGCTTTTCTGATATTTCCGTTTTTATCGGTAAAATCAGCTCCTATAGCCTGTGCAGTATCTTCAATAACGTAAAGATTATGTTTTTCTGCAATTTCCATTATTTTGTCCATATCTGCACATTGACCAAACAGATGCACAGGTACTATTGCTTTTGTTTTTGAAGTTACTGCTTTTTCTATTTCATCAGGGTCTATGTTAAATGTGTCTGGATCAACATCAACAAGTACGGGGGTTAATTTTAACAAAGCAATAACTTCTACTGTAGCAATAAAAGTAAAACCTGTTGTAATTACTTCGTCTCCCTGCTGTAAATTTAAAGCCATCATCGCAACCTGCAGAGCATCTGTTCCGTTTGCACAAGGGATAACATGTTTTACCTTTAAATAATCAGCCAGTTCGCCTGCAAATTCTTTTACATCAGGTCCATTGATAAAACTTGTATTTTCAATAACTCTTGAAATGCCTTCATTAATTTCGTCCTTAATTTCCAGATACTGCGATTTTAAGTCAACCATTGGTATTTTCATAAAGAATATTTTTTTTAACTTTTGCAAAAATAATAATTCTGAAATATATGCAGTATTTTTTGGGATAAAATAATAATAATAATTTTTAAGTCCATGACAAAGTTTTTATTATTTTGTAAGGCTCTCTCAGAATGAGTTCGCCTAAATCATGAGATTTCTTAAAATCAATTTCACAATATATGAGGTATGCTTTTATATATTTTTCGGCACATTGTTGTACATGGAAACACACTGTATCAAGAGGCAGATCCTGTTTTATTTCTATTAAATGTTGAGCCCCGATACGCTTCGCTACGGGGTAAATATTTCCGCAGATGGCATACAGTTCAGACATGCAGTAGTAAACTACTTGCGGATTGAATATAATAGATTTTATTCCCCATCCGGCATATAAAAAATAAATCCGCTCCCGTGTACATTGTTTATCTGTATGGAGTCATCGTCTTTAAAGTATTTTCTTAGTTTTGTAATATATACATCCATACTTCTGGCATTAAAATAATTATCATCTCCCCATATTTTTTTCAGTGCTTCATTTCTGTCGAGAACGATATTTCTGTTTAGATATAATTCTTTTAAAAGGTCTGCTTCTCTCGGCGTAAGCCTGTGTTTTTCGTTACCGCAGGTAAGTGTTCTTAGGCTATGTTCAAAGTCATATTTCCCGATTTTTATTTTTTGTGGCACAGTTGGTATTGAATCTTTATTACGTCTTAATATAGCTTTAATTTTTAAAAGCAGAACTTCCGAGTCAAAAGGTTTTGTTAGATAATCGTCCGCACCGGTATTAAATCCTTCCAGAACGTCTTCTTTCATAGATTTTGCCGTTAAAAATATTATGGGGGTATTTTTGTCTGCTCTTCTGATTTCACGTGCAATAGTAAATCCATCAACATTAGGTAGCATAACGTCTAAAACACACATATCAAATTTTTCTACGGTAAATGTTTTTACTGCATCTTTTCCGTCGCTTACCAAAACAATGTCGTAAGCATTCATTTCCAGATATGATTTCAGTACAAAACCGAAATTTACATCATCTTCTACAAGTAAAATTTTTTCTTTTTTCATTTTATTACATTTTTTTGTTTTATTGATAACTCTATTGTAAATGTACTTCCTTTATCGGGAATACTTTTCACTTTAATGTCTCCTTTGTGAGCATTAATTATTTCCTTTGCATAATTAAGTCCTAATCCAAAACCTTTAATATTATGAATATTTCCGCAAGGAGCTCTGTAAAATCTGTCAAATACTTTTGACTGAATTTCTTTAGACATTCCTATGCCTTTGTCTTTAATCGAAATATAGACTTTTTTTGACTTTGTATATGATGAAACATGGATTTCAGGATGTTCTTTTGAGTATTTTATTGCATTATCCAGGATATTATTAAAAACATTCAGCAGTAAATCTCTATCGGCATTAACAATAATCTCTTCCGAATCAATGTCGAGATTTATTATTCCTCCTTTTTCTTCAACAACAAGCTCAATATTCAGAACTGCTTCTTTTACTATATCATAAATATTTTCTTTGGATTTGTTTAATTTTAAACTTTGACGTTCCATCACAGCCATCTGCAATACCTGTTCAACATGCTGATTCATTCTGCTTGTTTCTTGTGTAATAATATCAATCATGTGTTCTGCAGTTTGATTATTATCTGACGACTTGCTGTTTTTTATTGACGCTGCTGCCAGTTTTATTGTAGCTATCGGAGTTTTAAATTCATGAGTCATATTATTTATAAAGTCGGTTTTGACCTCCGATATCTTTTTTTGTCGCAACAAAGCATACAGACTTACACCAAAAGTAAAAATAAATAATAATGTTAACAATAAAGATGTTCCTGCCTGTGCATATATTGCTTCAAGAGCATATTTCTTTTTTGTGGGGAAATAGACCATAAACACATCGGGATTAGAAAAAATACTCCCGGGAATTAAATTAAACCCGTAACAATTTTTTATATTGTCGGTTTCGAAATCTTCGGATTGAATTTTAACATTATTGTTTTCGTCAATAATTGCAAATTCAAAATCAATGTTTAATCCTTGAGATAACAAAGAATTATATAATATGCATTTTATAGTTTCGGCATCAAATCTTTTCTCAACGGGAATTTGTCTTTGAGAAAATTCGGCTTCAAATTGTGTAATAATGTTTTGTAATCTCAGTTTATTTTGCTGAAAATCTTCAAACAAAAATTTCTCTATATCAAAAAGATCAGTTGGCTTGGATATATCTTTAAAAAAAGAATATCCGTATTGATTTACTGAAAATTCGGGAAATCCCTGTATCTGCACATGAACCCCGCCATCATAGTAACCTGTAATACTTTGATTATAATAAGACCTTATCATGTACGGATCAATAGGATAAACAGAATCGGCATCTGTATTGCTATTCTGAGTAAGTTTATCATAAACAAATATTGCTGCATCCTGCTTTTGTAATGTTACCAAAGTATTCGAAATAGCCTGGCTCACACCTCTCTCTATTGATTCTCTGGACTTTTTGTAAGCATTCAATAACTGAAATGTTTGCATAGTTATTATTGCTATCAGCGAAACTGACATCAATAATACTATCCAAGTTACAAATTTTTTATGCTTCATAAATACAAAAATAATTATTCTATTTAAATAACTAATTGCTTATTAACACTTTTTTAACTATGTTTAACTTAATGTAAACATTGTTGAGATGAATGGGTTTGTAATTTGTGTAATTAGGTTATAATTATCTATTTGAAAAGTGATATAAGTTATTAGAAAATGATTATAGTAAAAAATTAGGTTTAGATTAGTGAATTTCATATTACACCCTTAGTTTATTACAAAAAAATGAATTTTATACCCTTATTTTATTACAAAATAAAATATCTATACCCTTATTTTATTACAAATTTTTATATTTCATAAAAATATTTAATACCGATATGAATTATTTCAATCGGCATAAACCACTATAGAAATAATAATACGTCCTCCTTCGGTCGGACTATTTATTATTTTACATTGGTATTGAATAAACGCCTTTTTTAATGGCATTTATTTTTTTAGCAATGTAAAGTTATAATCGTATTTACTTATTAATCTGTAAACTTTCTTTAGGACGACGATACACAGCTGTTTCTTTTAGTTTTGTTAGCTTTTGGCTTATTCTCTTATCGAATATTATCGTATTAGAACATTGCCAAGTCTGAAAAGTAAATTTATCGGTGTTTATATCATATAGTCTATCCATATAGTTTATCTCATATGCAAAAAGGATATATTCTTTCCCTGTATCAAGCGTAATTTGACAACTACAACTAGCATTTGTACGAACAAGTATGGTGTCTATCAAAACATTATTTTTGTAATTTGTTAAGACTAGTATCTTATATTCTTTAACTCGATTCGGACCAAATTGGATGGCTCTTAAAACATTGCTCAAACTATCCAAATACTCTGTTGACTGTTCTAAAAAGTGTATAGATTCGCTAATTACAAATCCATGAATGACAATTTCAGAATTCTCATAAGCAACATCAATTGACCGACTTCTACAATCGCAAGCAAATGAAATTTTGTAAAAAGTGAATATAAATATGAGAAGTAACGTTTTTTTCATTTTTTTTTTGCCTAATTGTTTATACCCGAAACACTATCTCCCAAAGCCATAAATATTTTATTGCATCAACGCTGTAAATGTTTCGTTTTATTTACAAAAATAATAAATTATCCTCACAAAAGGCATAAATTATAAAAAAGTTTTTAACGTAAAAATAAAAATCCTCGGCTTGTGCTTACATTTTACAAAAGTATAATGAGAAGTGATTGAATGGATGATGGGATGGTGTGTGGAACGGTGTTGCCAGTAGTTTTTATTTCCATTCTAGCTTGAATTTCTTTAATAATGCATCTGTCATAAACTCTTCTTTTAGTTTAATAAAAGAAAAGGTCTTATTACCTAAATCTTTCATTGACGCACCAATTTGATAGAAATTTATATTATCAATTATAATAAATCTATCGTGAAAGGACTTTGAATATCTAATTTCAAGACTTTTATATTGTTTGTTGAATTTATCTTTTAAAACTTCTAATGATTCTGATTTAGCTTTTGGGTCAGTTAAAATTTTTACTTTGACATTTTCATTTTTAGAAGTCAATAATTTTAGAGTAGTTGAGTCAATATATCCATCAATTAGAATAATTTCATTTTTTGCATTTTCAATTAATGTCAATATCTCTAAACTAGCGTCAAACTGTGATTTTTCGCTAAAAATCTTCTCTTGATAATCTTTTTCGATTATTGAGTGTTCAATGTTCAAAAGAATGTCAATCAATTTTTGTTTGATTTTAAATAACATACTAGGAAAAGAAGTCAATGAGTGAGCCCACCAAGCTCGTGTTAATTGCCAATTTTCATTTTCAGTTAAAATATGTGAAATGTAGTTGCCAGCGACTTCAAATTGTCCTGGTGTAAATAGAGCTTTAAAAGTACTTCCTTTATTTTGTTCAATAATCTGCTCTATTTCAGAGACTGACATAAGAACTGGTCTGTAATTTGTTGATTTATTATTGAAATGTTTTGACTCTGGAATTGCAATGCTCCTAATATCAGTAGTTCCATTATAGATGTTTTTAAATTCAAAAGTCGGTTCGCCCCAAATCAGTCGGTATTCAGGAAGCGTATCATCATTGTATTTTTCATTAACTTCTCCATCAATGAAATCTGTTAATTTTTGGCTACGAACTGTTTTGTTCAGACTTTTTGCTTTAGTAATAGCTTTTGAAACTTTGATTTCGTCCTCTGTCAGTAATTCAATCAGATTTTGTAAGTCGTTTTTTATTCCCATTATGATTTTGTCAAATTATTGGCAACTCGTTTATATGTATGACAATTTCATACTACCACTACAAAAAGTTTGTTGTATATATGTATGATAATTATCATATTTTATTTTTTAAGTTTCAACATTTTACTTACAAAAATAATAAATTATCCTCACAAAAGAAATAAATTATGAAAAAGTTTTTTGTGAAACCAAATCACTCGATTGCAAATCCGAGTGAGCGGAGTTATTTTACTTTTATAATAAAAATCTGACGATA
>SLSH01000181.1 GCA_007130555.1 Bacteroidales bacterium | reverse complement strand
AATTTGAAGAAAAAGAATTTTTATTGAAGTCTGAAGAAGTCATATATTTATCCACAGACGGATATCCCGACCAGTTCGGAGGGGGTGAAAATAAAAAATTAAAATATCCGCAATTCAGAAATATTCTTAAACAGTCTGCAAAACTGCCAATTAAGGAACAAAAAATATTTTTACATAAAAAGTTTAATACCTGGAAATCCCGGAATAAACGAACTGATGATGTACTGGTTATGGGAGTTAAATCAGGTTTAAATTAATATTTTTTATCCCTGAATCAGTTACAATTTTACTGAACAACCAATTTTTTTACCAGATTTCCTTTTTGAGAAGAAAATGTTACTGTATAAATTCCTGCTGCGATGTTGAGATTATCAATTATCAGGCTGTTATTATTATTTGGGATATTTTCAACACGGATAATTTTCCCTGTTATATCAGATATTGTAAAAGTTTCGTAAGCATGGTCAGCATTATTGAAATTTATAGTAAATGCCCCGTCATTAGGATTTGGGAATATATTAATCTCTGAATTGATTTCATTTTGTTCAATTATTACTCCTTCTTCTTTTATCAGAACATCATCAATACATACCCCGAATGCGAAGTTTGATTTTCCTTCGAATGCAACCCAATATGTAGAAGTTGGTTCGGGTAATGAGATTGTTCTTTGAGTCCATGTCGGAGTATTTTCAAGATATGTTTCTAAAAGATTCCAGTTCCCATCAGGATTATTTTTGTAATAAACTCTCAATTCATCTTGTCTGTCACTCCATTCTGTCATAGCATGCATAAAGGACAGTATCGGATTTGACAATTCGCTTAAATCCAGTTCAGGCGTAATAAGTTTTGTTACCGGAGTCGTATAATTATATATTTTAAATAAAGCATTTTTAGTTCCCGAATATGCAGATGGGGGATTATTGCTAATGCCTCCATTATATAATTCCCATGGATTTGATTCATTTACATATTCTAATGTCCAGCAATCAAAAGTACTTGTTTCAAAATCCTCGAAGAAAGGGATAGATATATCATAGTAATAAATATCAAAGTTTTTTGTAATCTGAGTATTTTCAGGATTTATATCAGATTCTCCATTAGGATTTGATACCGTGGCAACAAAAGTATGGCTTCCTTCGGTAATCTCAATTTCCGGAAAAACTATTGTTTCTGTTTGAGAGCTTTCTAAATTTCCTGTCCATTCAATAGTAAAAGGCTCTTCGTTATTTAAAGTATAGCTTATTGTTGCAGAAGTAATAGGAATATTTCCCACATTACTAATAACAACTTCAGGAGACATACTTGAAATATTGCAATACAAATCTTGCGGTACAACAATTTCCTCCATTTTAGCATTAGGAGCACTAATCGGGTCAAAACCATCCAAAACAATTTGCCCTGAATTTATAGGATCTAACCAGTCTCTTAATCGGGAATTTGGTGTTCCGCCTCCTAACCATGATGCAGTAAATCTGCCATACCATGCAGGTTCGGTATTACCGCACTCAGAATAAGCTCCCGTTAGTTGTCCAATAATACGTTTATTTGAGTCAAATAATGGAGAGCCCGAAGATCCAGGTTCTACCGTACCACCTGTCCATGAACCGACTTTCCAGTATGTTGTTCCGCTACCTGCATTACCTCCATAATTAGTTGAAACGACTCCTCCGTTTGACCAGCTGAATTTTTTAATGTCTCCTTTTGGATGATGAATACCAACTACAGTTCCCGGAATAGAGTAATCAAAAGTTCTGTTCCATCCCGAATAATGCACATTATAGTCTAATGGAGGAGCAGAGCTTAATCTCACAAGCCAAAAATCACTTGCTGAATTTCCTGCGATACTTGTACAACCGCTAATTGATTGATAAGAAGGATTCGTAGTCGGATTATTACAAGTTGGACTTTGATAATTAAATCTGAAAACAGTTGTAGCAGGGTCTGCATAACAATGTGCGGCGCTTAGAAGATAAGGAGTACCGTCATTAGCAGTATTATTAATAAGAGCTCCTGAACAAATCCCTCCGCCTCCTCTGATAATTAAACAAGCTGAACGCACCTGCTCTTCCCATCCTTCTGCCTCGGGACAAGCTACATTTACATTACACGCCCCCGAGTGATTAAGTTTTGTGATATTTGTATCAAAACTTCTGTATCCGTGAGTTATTCTTGAAATATTAAGTTCCCCGCTAAACACAGCATTTGCAGGTTCGTAATATTCAATCGTAATGTTATTACCATATACCAAATCGGTTGCAAAATAACCGTCTTCTCTATTATTGAAATCCGTAAATGCACCTAAAATGTGATTACGCTTTTCGTTATATATAAATAAACTTGCCCCGGGCGGGATCCTGTAATTGTCAAAAAGTAAATTAATTGACAATGCTCCGGGAGAATAAATACTTACTCTCCAAAGCTTACTGCCATCAGAGAGGATATCTTCAATTCCATGAGATTTACGATTTATGCCGACATCAATATTTTCGCCGAAACGCCATGGAATATCAATGCGTTTATCATTAATCATATCTTCTGCATGAAGTTTATCAATATCAATTTCCGGCATCAAAATTACGGGAACTTCTTGAGTTATTAAGTCTTTCGTCTTATAATCAAATGAATACGGTGTGCCTCCTTGACTTACTTGTGATAAAGAAACAAAAGGCACAAATAATATTACAAAAACCGGCAGTAAATATTTTTTATTTTTTTTCATATACATATTTTTTATTTATTTCAAAGATAATAAAATTTTCTTATAATTTCTCATATTCTTGATTTCTTTTCATTGGTTTTAATCTCAATGATTTAATCATTTTTTCAATATCGGTTTGGTTCATTTTATAATTTTTACCTGCTGATAAAAGAACATTCTCTTCAATCATTATACTGCTTAAATCGTTTGCTCCTGCAAAAAGACACACTCCCGCAACTTCTTTTCCCATTGTAAGCCATGAAACCTGAATATTCGGAATATTGTTTAATACTAATCTGCTTATTGCAAGCATTTTAATGTATTCGTCCGCATAAATGGGTTTAATATCAGAGAATTTTTTCAGTAGTTTTGTATTATTTCCTGCAAGAGGCCATAGTGTAAATGAAATAAATCCTTTTGCAGTTTTTGGTTTGCGGTTTTGTGTATCACGTAATAAACATAGGTGTTCCATTCTTTCTTCAGGTGTTTCTATATGCCCGAACATCATTGTTGCCGAAGTGGTAATATTTAATTTATGTGCCGCATGCATTACTTTCAGCCACTCATCTGTAGTACATTTTGCGGGACTAATAATTTTCCGGACTCTGTCGCTTAATATTTCCGCTCCGCCTCCCGGAATACTATCAAGACCTGCATTCTGCAATTTAATTATAATTTGTTCAAATGGGAGATTTTCCTTTTTTGCAAGATATACTATTTCGGGGGGGCTTAATGCATGGAGTTTTAAACCGGAATATTTTTTCTTTAAAGATTTAAAAAGATTAGTATAATAATCTGTTCCAATATTCGGATTCATTCCACCCTGCAACAAAATCTGATTTCCTCCCTTTTTGTACAACTCATCAATTTTCGGAATAAAATCATTTATGCTAAGAGTGTAGGCATCCTCTTCATTTGAATTTCTGCAAAAATTGCAAAACATACATTTAGAGGAACAAATATTTGAATAATTTATATTTCGGTCAATAATATAACTGACATAATTATTGTTATGGATTTTTTTTCTTAATTGATTTGCATAAAACATCAGAGTTGTTAAGGGGGCATTTTTGTACAGAAATAAAGCTTCAGCAGAACTTATTTTATCAAAATTAAGAGATTTTTGAAAGATTAAGTCAATTTGCATGAAAAAAAATTAAAATATATTGCTGATTCTTTTTAACTTATTTATGTCTATAAGTTTAATATTTCTGCCTTGTACTTCAATGATATTGTCCGATTTGAATTCTGATAGTAATCTTATAGCAGATTCAGTTGCCGTTCCGATTATATTTGCTAATTCTTCTCTTGTTAATGCAATATTAATAACTCCGTCTTTATTTATGCCAAAGTCATTTTTCAAATGTAGCAAAACTTCTGCCAGACGTTCTCTGACCGATTTCTGAGCAATATCTGTAAGATAATTATTAGCTTCTCCGAGTTCCTGACATGCAATTTGCAATAATTCGATACCAAATTCGCTGTTTTCTTTTAATAACAGATATAAATCCAATGTGGGAATAAAACATACAACAGCATCATCAATAACTTTAACGCTTGTACAGGCGGGTTCCCGATTAATTACCGAACGATAACCGAAAACATCTC
Source organism: Bacteroidales bacterium (assembly GCA_007130555.1). Taxonomy (GTDB): domain Bacteria; phylum Bacteroidota; class Bacteroidia; order Bacteroidales; family ML635J-15; genus SLSH01. The sequence continues at coordinate 2,516 of SLSH01000181.1, read as the reverse complement.
CCGGTTTTCCGAATTTTATTATTTGCTCTCTTCCTTCAATACCTGTTTTATAAATTTTAATAATTCCTTTATACAAGCAATAAATTCCGTTTGTTCTGTTTCCTTCTTCATAGATAACATCTCCTTTTTTGAAATTCAAGCAGTTTTTTTTATTATAAATAAATTCTAATTGTTCAGGAGTTAGCTTCTTAAAAATTGTTTTGAAACTGATGTTACATTCTTTGCAATTTGGTTCTTCGGTATATTTTATCATTTTTTATTTTACTCTTTGGTCATTATATTTAATTTCCGACTTCGCAAATAAATTTAATTCTAACGAGTCTGATTTCTTCTTCGGAATATCCTTCATGAGAAAATTCTCCCAGTGCATCCTGAATAGAATCTGTTTCGGCATCTTCTTTAAAATACTGGTATATATCTTCTGTAACATCGTCATCCATTACGGAATTTATATAATAATCAATATTTAGTTTTGTTCCTGAATTAACAATTCCTTCTATTTCTTCTATCAGGTCGATAAGTTCAAGCCCTTTAGCTTCGGCAATTTCATCCAGGGGCATTTTTTTGTCAATATTTTTAATAATAAAGACTTTATTTTGAGATCTATTTCCGACAGATTTAACCACAAAATCCTGGGGTCTTTCTATATCGTTTTCTTCCACATGAGTTTTGATTAGTTCGACAAAACTTTCTCCGTATTTTTTAGCTTTTCCTGCACCTACCCCAGAAATATTTATCAGTTCATCCATTGTAATAGGATATTGTATTGCCATATCTTGTAGCGAGGGGTCTGTAAATATTACAAACGGAGGCAGGTTTTGTTTTTTAGCGATGCTTTTTCTCAAATCTTTTAACATTGCGAACAAAACATTATCTGCGGCGGCAGTTCCTCCACCTCCCATCATTATGTCGGAATCATCGTCATAATTATGGTCTTTTGTAAGCAAAAACGAATGTGGATTTTCTATATATTCTTTGCCTTTTTTAGTTAATTTGAGGAGTCCGTAATTAACAATCTCTTTTTCAATAAATTTTGCTATAAGAGTTTGTCTGATAACGGCTTTCCAGTGTCTAGCATCTTTATCTTTTCCCGACCCGAAAAGATGATGTTTTTCGAGACTGTATGTATTTGTTTCGGCATTTTTTTTACCTATCAGTATATTAGTAATAATTTCTGCTTTAAATTTTCCTTTAAAAGTTTCAATAGTTTCAAGAACGGTTTGTATATCTTCGGAACCTTCGAATTTTTGTTTTGGATTTATACAATTATCGCAATTTTCACAATTATTAAGCATTTCTTCTCCAAAATAATTTAATAATTGCCTGACTCTGCAAACGCTTGATTCTGCGTAAGATACTGTTTCTATCAACAATTGTCTCCCGATTTCCTGTTCATTAACAGGTTTATTTTGCATAAATTTTTCTAATCTCTGTATATCTTCATAACTATAAAAAGCAATGCATTTACCTTCTCCTCCGTCTCTTCCTGCTCTGCCTGTTTCCTGATAATACCCTTCGAGACTTTTCGGGATATTATAATGAATTACAAATCTGACATCGGGTTTATCAATACCCATCCCAAAAGCTATTGTTGCAACAATAATATCCGCTTCTTCGTGTAAAAACATATCTTGATTTCTGGTTCTTACGGCAGATTCCATTCCTGCATGATAAGGTAATGCCCTTATATCGTTAACACATAAAGTTTCTGCAAGTTCTTCTACTTTTTTTCTGCTCAAACAATAAATAATTCCGGATTTCCCCTGATTATTTTTTATATATTTTATTATTTCTCTTGTTGTATTTTGCTTTGGTCTTATTTCATAATATAAATTATGTCTTCTGAAAGAAGATTTAAAAACCTTTGCATCAAGCATTTCAAGATTTTTTTGAATGTCATGCTGTACTTTTGGTGTTGCTGTTGCAGTTAGTGCCATAAGCGGAGCACGCCCTATCTGATTTATAATGGGGCGTATGCGCCTGTATTCGGGGCGAAAATCATGCCCCCATTCTGAGATACAGTGAGCTTCGTCAACTGCATAAAAAGAAACTTTAACATTTTTTAAAAAATCTACATTTTCGTCTTTTGTTAAGGATTCGGGAGCAACATATAATAGTTTTGTTTTTCCTGATATTACATCATCTTTAACTTGTTTAATTTCTGTTTTATTAAGCGAAGAGTTTAAAAAATGTGCTATCCCGTCGTCCAAACTAAACCCTCTCATAGTATCCACCTGATTTTTCATCAAAGCAATCAGCGGTGAAATTACAACAGATGTCCCCTCTGTCATAAGTGCAGGCAACTGATAACATAAAGACTTACCCGAACCTGTGGGCATTAAAACAAAAGTATCATTACCATTTAATAAACTGATAATTACTTCTTTTTGCAGACCTTTAAAATTATCAAAACCGAAATATTTGTTTAATAATTCCTGTATTTCTTTTTCAATTTTATTCATCTTTATTTCATCAAAAAATAATTTTTCCTTTTTATTCAAAATTATATATTTTTT
>SLSH01000345.1 GCA_007130555.1 Bacteroidales bacterium | reverse complement strand
ATAACAGATGACAACGATTGTGAAGTTATTATTGAAGAAATTTCTATTAATGAACCTGCAAATTTAACAGCCGAAATAGTATCAGATATTAATGAAATCTGCGCAGGAGATGAACTTGATATATCCGTAAATGCCGAAGGAGGAACAATTCCTTACTCATATAACTGGTCAGAAATAAGCCATACGGAAGATAGTATTACTTTTATAAATTACACAGTAACAGTTACCGATAGCATGGGGTGTGAAACCGAAACTTCCACATACATAACAGTATTTGGACTTCCCGAAGTTATTTGTCCGCAAAATTTTACTATAACAGTAACCCAAAATGTTGAACTTACCGATGCAAGTCCCGATGGCGGAATCTACTCCGGAACAGGTATAGAAGGGAATATATTTAATCCCGAAGGATTGAATGATGACGATTATACAATAACTTATACTTATACTGACGAAAACGAATGTGTAAACTCATGTGAATTTATTATTACCGTTGATATAGAAGCCGAATTATCCGTAAATAAAATATCGGAAATATCAATATTCCCAAATCCAAACACAGGAACATTTGTAATTGATTTTAAAGATATTACAGGAAAAATCAATTATAAAATTTATGATACAAAAGGAGATATTTTGCTAACTGATAAATTCATAAATAACGGAAACAGCAAAAAAGAAATTAATCTTGATTTTGCTTCAGGTATATATTTTATTAAAATTGAAAATAGCGAAAAAACAATTGTCGAGAAAATTGTTGTTCAGTGAAAAAACACCTCTATTTTACTATCACTTTCCCCGTCATTTCTGCGGGAATTTCAATATTCATCATCTTCAACAGGCTTGGAGCAACATCGGCAAGTATTCCTTTATCAATTTTATTATAATCAGTACCGATAATAATGCAGGGTACAGGATTTAAAGAATGGGCTGTATTTGGCGAACCGTCATCATTCATTGCAAAATCTGCATTTCCATGGTCGGAGATTATCATTAATTGGTAATCTTTTTTCAGAGCTGTTTCAACTATTTGTCCCATACAATCATCAACAGTTTCAACGGCTTTTTTTATTGCATTGTAAAACCCTGTATGACCAACCATATCACCGTTTGCAAAATTCACACAAATAAAATCATACTTATCGGAATTAATTCTTTTAATCAATTCATCTTTTACCTCATAAGCACTCATTTCGGGCTTTAAATCATAAGTTGCAACTTTTGGAGAGGGTATCAATGCTCTTTCTTCGTTCTCAAAAATTTCTTCCCTTCCTCCGCTAAAGAAAAAAGTTACATGTGCATATTTTTCGGTTTCGGCAATTCTTAATTGATTGAGATTATTTTTTGCAAGCACCTCCCCTATTGTATTCGCAACATTTTCTTTATCAAAAATAACATTAATTCCTCTAAATGCTTCATCATATCTTGTCATCGTATAGTATTTAAGAGGAATTGTTTTCATACCATGTTCGGACATATCTTTTTGAGTAAGTACAGTGGTAATTTGCCTCAATCTGTCTGTTCTGAAATTAAAGCAAATAACTACATCCCCTTCGGTTATTTTTGCAATAGGATTATTGTTATTATCAACCATAACAATCGGTTTGATAAACTCATCAGTCACGTCATTTTTATAAGATTTTTCGATACTTTTAAGAATATCGTCTGATTTTTCGCCAATACCTTCTAACAATAAATCATAACCGATTTTAATCCTTTCCCATCTTTTATCCCTGTCCATCGTATAATAACGTCCTGTCAAACTTGCTAATTTAACACATGAGTTTTTAATTTTTACAAGCAATTCCTTTATCGAATTATATCCGCTTTTCGGGTCTGTATCACGTCCGTCTGTAAGTGCATGGATAAATACTTTTGAATGTTTTTTTTCATCTGCAAGTTTACATAAAGCATATAAATGTGTATGCATTGAATGTACTCCTCCTGTTGAAACAAGCCCGATAAAATGAACTGCTTTATTATGTTTTTTCGCATAATCAAATGCTTCGTTAAGAACATTATTTTTAAAAAAACTACCGTCTTTAATTTCCTTGTTAATTTTAACCAAATCCTGATATATAACCCTTCCTGCACCGATATTAAGATGTCCTACTTCCGAATTTCCCATTTGTCCTTGTGGCAAGCCGACATCTTCGCCTGAAGCAGACAATTCGGAATTGGGATAATTTTTCAGGAAAGCGTCATAATTAGGTGTATTTGCATTTGATACTACATCAGATTTAGAGCCGTCTCCCTTACCCCATCCGTCCAATATCATTAAAATAGTTTTTTTAACTTTTGACATATTCAACTCTTTTATACAACTTTAAATTTCGGCAAATTTAACTTAATTATTACAAATAAATATAGTATTTTAGCATTTGAATTATTTTAAAAACAAAAATAATGAAAATTAAACTCACATTATTACTGATTGTTTATTATTTATTCTCCTTTGGTCAAACCGAAAATTATCAAAGAAGTTTAGATAGATTTCTGGCTAATGAAGATATCAAAAATGCCTCAGTCGGTATTTATGCGGTAAATCTGAACTCAGGACACATAATATTAGATAAAAATTCCAATATATCAATTGTTCCTGCATCAATTTTAAAATTGTTTACTACTGCTACCGCATTAGAAATCTTCGGAGAAAAAAAGCAATTTAAAACAGATTTGGCTTATACCGGAGATATTACGACTAACGGAGTTTTGAACGGTAATATTTATATCCTGGGTTATGGGGATCCATGTTTAGATTCAGACAATTTTAATTCTCATTATAATACTCCTAAAGATATGCTTCTCCAATGGGTAGATGCAATAGACAGGATTGGAATAAAAAAAATTAACGGAGGTATTTTCGGAGTTCCTGTAAAATTCGGGAAAGGAATTATCCCTGATAAATGGATGTGGGAAGATATTGCAAATTATTACGGTACAGTACCTTCGGGTTTAAATTATAAAGACAATGAATATAGAGTTCATTTTAGAACGGGAAGTTATGAAGGAGCAAAAACTGAAATCATAAAAATTGTTCCCGATGATACAGGATTAAGGTTCGAGAATAAGGTCTTATCTGCTTCGAGAGGTGGCGACAGAGCTTATATTTATTTTAATCACGGAGAAAATAACAGAATTATACGCGGAACTTTGCCATGGAAACGTAGCGATTTTTCAATAAGAGGCTCTCTCCCTAATCCCGAGTTATATATTGCTCAGGCTTTAACAAATCAATTACAAAACGCAGGAATTCCCGTAAAAGATGACCCTGCCGTAAAAGAATACAGTGATAATTTGAATACAGGAAATATTTTTTTTACAACTTTATCCCCTCCAATTCAAGAAATAATAAATATCACTAATCAAAAAAGTTTAAATTTATACGCCGAAGCATTGGCATTACAATTATCAGATGAACAAAGCAAAGATTTTCCCGATTTAATTACGGAATTTTGGCAAAACAAAGGAATGGATATTGACGGATTATATATCGTTGACGGAAGCGGGTTAAGTCCTGCGAACGGAGTTACTCCAATGCAAATGGTGTTTTTGCTGGATTATATGAAAAATAAAAGCCCTTATTCAAATTCTTTTATAAACTCTATAGCTGTTTCAGGCGAATCAGGAACACTTGCCCGCACATTTACACATCAAAATACAAAAGGAAAAATAAAAGCAAAAAGTGGCGGAATGACAAGAGTCAGAGCTTATGCAGGATATATGACATTAAAAAACAAGAATGAAATTGCTTTTTGTATTATTGTTAATAATTACAACTGCTCAGCATTAAAAATAAGACAACTTATTGAAAAACTTTTTGAAGAGATAGCCGAATTTTAGATTTCACTCCAAAAATTATGTTTGTTGCACTAAAAACCGGATGTTGCAAGATTGTCCCTTAAAATCGTTTTGTCATGAAATTTGCAGAAAAGGCAAATTTCCCGCCAAAACTTGATTATACGCATATCTATAATCCCCGACTTGAAAGTCGGGGTTACAGATATATGAGCCTTACAGGCTCATATTACAGGCTACTGCACATAAAATTCTGTGAATCTAAATCCTTATTGCCATAATAATAATCGCAAACTACAACAAATCAGTTAACAATAATTAAAAAACTATACAAATAAAACACAATATGTAAAGATTTTTTAGTTTTCTTTACAAAAGGTATTATCTTTGTAAAAAATTTTTAAAAATCTTTAATAATGAAAAATAAAGGATGGAAATTGACAGAATTGCCTTTGCAGGCTGATATTGAAACTAAAAAAGTATTAAAATCTTTGCCTTCTGCACATGCCTCTCTTGCAGAATTAAAAGGCATTGCTTCAACAATTCCAAATCAAGAAATACTTTTAAACACTCTTGGATTACAAGAAGCAAAAGACAGTTCTGCAATTGAAAATATTATAACTACTCACGACGATTTATATAAATCCGAACTCAATCTTGATAGTGCTAATTCATTAAATGCAAAAGAAGTACAGAATTATATATCTGCTCTGAAAAAAGGTTTTGAGTTTATTAAGAATCACGGAATTCTAACAAATAGAATTATACTCAAAATTCAGGAAGAACTCGAAAACAACAAAGCAGGGTTCAGAAAATTACCCGGAACCGCATTAAAAAATTCCGCTACAGGTAAAACAATTTATACTCCTCCACAAGACTATGAAGATATAAAGAAATTGATGTCAAATCTTGAAAAATTTATTAACAAAAATGAAATCTGCGATTATGACCCATTAGTAAAAATGGCTATTATACACTATCAATTCGAAAGTATTCATCCGTTTTATGACGGAAATGGAAGGACAGGAAGAATAATTAACATCTTATATCTCATAATTCAGGGACTTCAATCTCTGCCCATACTATACCTAAGTAATTATATAATTAAAAACAAAGCCGACTACTACAGATTACTACAAGAAGTGAGAGAAGATAATAAGTGGGAAGAATGGTTACTTTTTATGATTAATGGGGTTGAGATAACTTCAAGAGAAACAATAAACCTGATTATCAAGATACGTGATTTAATGATGCAATACAAACATAATTTAAGAATGAATTATAAGTTTTACAGTCAAGATCTATTAAACAACTTATTTAAACATCCTTATACAAAAATTGAATTTGTTGTCAGAGATTTAAATGTATCAAGAATTACAGCTGCCAATTACTTAAATAAATTATCTGAAGATGGTTTGTTAAGGAAGGAAAAGTTTGGCACAGGAAACTATTATATAAATCATGCTTTATTCGAACTTTTAACTAAAAGGTGACTCGCTGCTCAGCATTAAAAATATGACAACTGATTGAAAAGTTTTTTGCTGAAATTAGTATTATATGATAAAAATCAATTATTGTATGTTATAAATCATTTAAGAATTATATCATAATCTAAATATCTTATTTATCTTTGTTTTTTTTACAAAAAATATAATAAAACTATAAAAATTATAACTATGAGAAAACACATTTTTAATGCAGGTCCATGTAAATTGCCTGACAGAACATTGGAAAACACTTCAAAAGCAATTTTGGAACATCTTAATACAGGTCAGTCTGTTATGGAATTATCGCATCGCGGTAAAGATTTTCAAGCTGTAATTGACGAAGCCGAAGCCTTGTTTAAAGAACTTTTAAAAATTCCGGAAAACTATTCGGTACTATTTCTTGGCGGAGGAGCAAGTTTGCAGTTTTGCATGATTCCTTATAATTTTCTTAAAAAGAAAGCTTTTTATCTTAATACCGGAACATGGGCAACAAAAGCTTTAAAAGAGGCTCAACTTTGGGGAGAAGTAATTGAAGTAAGTTCAAAAGATAAAGAATTTACATATATACCTAAAGGATTTAATGTTCCCAAAGATGTTGATTATGTTCATATTACAACAAATAACACTATTAAAGGAACAGAAATTTTAGAAGACTGGGATTTTGGAGTGCCTCTTATTGCCGATATGTCTTCGGATATGATGAGCAGACCTGTTGATGTGTCTAAATATGCAATGATTTATGGCGGAGCACAGAAAAATATAGGTCCTGCCGGAGTTACTTTTGTTATTATTAACAACGATTTTATGAACAATAACATTGCCGACAGAACTATCCCGACAATGCTGAAATATAACACTCATACCGAAGAAGGTTCGATGTTTAATACTCCTCCTTGTATTAACATATTTGCTGTTAAGGAAACTCTTTTATGGGTTAAAGAAATGGGAGGAGTTGAAGCTATGGATAAATTAGCCGACCAAAGAGCTAATTTTTTGTATAATGCAATTGATAGCTCAAAAATGTTCAGAGGAACAGTAAATAAAGAAGACCGTTCAAGAATGAATATATGTTTTGTTATGCATGACCAATACAAAGAACTTGAAGCTGATTTTATTAAATTTGCTTCGGAAAGAAATTGTGTGGGAATTAAAGGGCACAGATCTGTCGGAGGATGCAGAGCTTCTACTTATAATGCATGTACGATGGAAGATGTCAAGGTTCTCGTAAATGCAATGGAAGAATTTGAGAAAATGAAAGCCTAAGTACAACTAAATCCCTAATCTCCCCTGCGAGTTGGTTGGTGAGCCTGTCAAACTATACTCGCAGGGGGAGTGGGAGTAACTCAATAAACTCAGTGCAATACACAACAGAATTGGCGTCTCCACTTGATATTTAGCGGCAGAAAAAACTGCTTTTTTTTTAAAAAGTTTTCAAAATGATTTTTTTAGAGGCTCTAAAATTTTCCAAGCAAAAATCACAAAAATTATTAAGTATTTTGATAGCAAGGCGGTATAAATATCCTTTCTGAGAGTTCTGGCTATAGCACAATTTCAGAATTTGACTGGTTTTCCATTATTTGATAGCTCAAAAATGTTCAGAGGAACAGTAAATAAAGAAGACCGTTCAAGAATGAATATATGTTTT
>SLSH01000298.1 GCA_007130555.1 Bacteroidales bacterium | reverse complement strand
TAAAAAATCACAATATTATGAAATAATGTTACCAATGCACATTTAATGTTATAAAACATCTGATAAATAATGTGTAAAAAAACATATTTAAAAAAATATATCTATATTTGCATTGTTAATAAATTAACAAATCAAGTTTACTGCCTGATTATCAAGTAAATAATTAACAATTATTAAATTATAACGGAGGAAAAAATAATGTCAAATGTAGAAAAATCATTAAAGGAAATTACAGAGAAGTATGCTAAAGATTCGGGACGTTTAATGGATATTCTTATAGATGTCCAGTCCGAATTTGGTTGTATTTCTAAAGAGGCTGTTTCTGTAATTGCATCAGAACTTAAAATATCTGAAGTTGATGTAATACAAACTCGTTCATTCTATCATTTCTTCACAGAGAAACCCGTTGGTAAATATGCTGTTTATATTAATAATAGCGTAACTTCCGGTTTCTTTGGTATGAAAGACGTAGTTGATGAATTTGAAAAGCAGTCAGGTGTTAAATTCGGAGAAACAACTTCCGATGGTCTTATAACTCTTAAATATACGGCTTGTATCGGGATGAGTGATCAGGAACCTGCAGCTTTGATTAATTCGGTTGTATTTACAAATCTGAATAGAGATAAGGTAAGAAAGCTGATTGCAGAAATGCGTGAGGGTAAAAATGTTCAGGATATGGTGACAGAGTACGGTGATGGTAATAATACACACCCTCTTGTTAAATCTATGGTTAAAAATAACATCCGTAAGGCAGGAAAAGTATGTCTGGGAGAATATACCGCCGGAGCAGGAATGAACAAAGCTTTTAGCATGTCTCCAGCAGATGTTATTAATCAGGTTAAAGATTCTAACCTCAGAGGAAGAGGCGGAGCAGGTTTCCCGACCGGTCTGAAATGGATGTACTGTTCAAATGAATCCGGAGAAAAATTCGTGCTTTGTAATGCTGACGAAGGAGAACCCGGAACATTTAAAGACAGAGTTTTATTGACAGAACGTGCCCAACAAATGTTTGAAGGTATGGCTATTGCCGGATATGCAATAGGCTCTAATAAAGGGATTATTTATCTAAGAAGCGAATATCTGTACCTCAAAAAGTATCTTGAGAATGTTCTTGATGAAATGCGTAAAAATAATTTACTTGGAAATAATATTCTAAGTAAAGGTTTTGATTTTGATATTAGAATACAACTTGGTGCAGGAGCTTATGTATGCGGAGAAGAATCGGCTCTTATAGAATCAAGCGAAGGAAAACGCGGAGAGCCTCGTAATCGTCCTCCGTTTCCTGTACAAAAAGGTTATAAAAATAAACCATCTATAATTAATAATGTAGAGACTTTCTGTTCTGCAACAAAAATTATTGAAAACGGTGCAGAATGGTATAAGTCAATGGGTACTAATGAATCTGCCGGAACAAAACTTTTAAGCATATCAGGAGATTGTAATAATCCCGGTGTATATGAAGTTGAATGGGGATTAACAATAAAAGAAATGTTAGATATGGTTGGCGCAACAGACGTACAGGCAGTTCAGGTGGCAGGTCCTTCCGGAACATGTATATCTCCAAGTCAGTTTGACAAAAAAATTGCAATGGAAGATTTACCTACCGGAGGCTCAATGATTGTTATCGGAAAAAATAGAGATTTACTAAAAGATGTTGTTCACAATTTTATGGAATTTTTCGAAGACGAATCTTGTGGCTCTTGCGTTACATGTCGCTCATTTAACATGATTCTGACAAGACAAATAGAAAAAGTAATCGAAGGACGTGCTATCAAAAGTGATATAAAAAATATGCAGGATTGGAGTGCAATAGTAACCAAAACTTCACGTTGCGGGCTGGGACAAACTTCTGCAAATCCTGTACGTACAACAATTCAAAATTTCAGAGAATTGTACGAAAGTAAAACAAAAGATGCAGAATATCACAGCGACTTTGATATGGATAAAGCAATATTAGAATCTTGCGAAGCAGTCGGACGTGAACCAAAACTGCACGAGTAATTCAATTTAGTTATTAATTAAAATTAAATATAAGAAACATGAGTGAAAAAGTAAAATTCACAATTGACGGCAAAGAATTTACAGCTCCAAAAGGTCAGCTAATTGTTGACGCTGCCGCTGATAACGGTGTTTATATACCTGTGCTTTGCCATATGAGAGACCTTATTCCTGCAGGTTCATGCAGAATTTGTACGGTAAAAGTAAACGGACGTGATATGGCAGCTTGTACCACACCGGTTGATGACGGAATGGAAGTTCAAAACAATACAGATGAATTACTGGATATCAGAAAAGCTATTGTTGAAATGCTTTTTGTTGAAGGTAATCATTTCTGCCCTTCCTGCGAAAAAAGTGGTAACTGCGATTTACAGGCATTAGGCTATAAGTATCAAATGATGGTACCACGTTTCCCTTATGCTTTTGAACGCAGAGAACTTGATGCAACAACACCAAAAATATTTCTTGAAAGAAATCGTTGCATCTTCTGTAAACGCTGTGTACGTTTAATAAAAGACGATGAGAGCAAAAGCATTTTTGCTTTTAAAGGAAGAGGCAAAACTCTCGAAATTAATATTGACAGAAAATTAGCTGCCAATATGAGTGAAGAACAAGCTAAAAAAGCAATGGAGATATGCCCGGTCGGTGCAATTCTTCGTAAAGAGGTCGGTTTCATTGAGCCTATCGGAACTAGAAAATATGATAAAGTTTCTATCGGGTCAGATTTAAAAATAAATAGTTAATCATCAATAATAAAGGAGGAAATAATTATGAGTAAACCTATAGTAGCCACTGCTTCATTAGCCGGATGTTTCGGATGCCACATGTCAATACTTGATATTGATGACAGAATATTAAAACTTATTGAATTAGTAGAGTTTAATAAATCTCCTATTGATGATATTAAAACTTTTACTAAACAATGTGATATCGGTATAATAGAAGGCGGATGTTGTAACAGTGAAAATATAGAAGCACTTAAGGATTTTCGTAAAAACTGTAAAATCCTTATCTCTTTGGGAGAATGTGCAATAATGGGAGGATTACCCGCAATGCGTAACGGAATTCCGGTAAAGGAATGTCTCGAAGAAGCATATCTTGACGGTCCAACTGTTGGAGAAAACAAAGAAAAAATAATGCCAAATGACGAAGAACTTCCGATTATTCTGGATAAAGTTTATCCTTTGCATGAAATTGTAAAAATAGACTATTATCTGCCCGGATGTCCGCCAAGAGCAGACCTTATATGGAATGCCGTAGTTGCTTTGGTAACAGGTGATGAAATGAATATACCTTATGAGTTAGTTAAATTTGATTAATCTAAAAAATTATAAATAATGGCACAAAAAATAACAATAGAACCCGTAACCAGAGTTGAAGGTCATGGTAAAGTAACCATAAATATGGACGATAATTTGAATGTTACACAAACCAAACTTCATATTGTTGAATTCCGAGGTTTTGAACGTTTTATACAAGGTCGCCCTTATTGGGAAGCCCCGGTTCTCGTTCAACGTTTATGTGGAATTTGCCCTGTAAGTCACCACCTTGCCGCAGCAAAAGCTCTTGACGTTATCGTGGGAGCAGGAACAGGACATGGTTTAACACCTACAGGAGAAAAAATGAGAAGACTTATGCACTACGGACAAATATTCCAGTCGCATTCTCTTCACTTTTTCCACTTAAGCTCTCCTGACTTCCTTCTCGGATATGATGCAGACCCGGCTATCAGAAATGTAATCGGAGTTGCACTAAATTTCCCTGAACTCGCAACTCAAGGTGTATTGATGCGTAAGTATGGTCAGGAAATAATTCACCATACTGCGGGTAAAAAAATCCACGGAACAGGAGCAATTCCGGGTGGTATAAATAAAAATCTAAGCATCGAAGAAAGAGATATTCTGCTAAAAGGTGCAGATCCTCTTAATATTGAAAAAATGATTGAATGGGCAGATGGAGCACTTCAATTCTTTAAAGATTATTACCTGAAAAATCAGCAATTTGTTGATGAATTCGCTTACTTCCCGTCAAATCACCTTAGCCTTGTCAGAAAAGACGGAGGAATGGACTTATATCACGGTGTATTACGTGCTGTTGATGCAGACGGAAAGAAAATTCTTGACGATGTAGATTATCAAGAGTATGACAAATACATAGAAGAAGAAGTACGTAACTGGAGTTATATGAAATTCCCATACCTCAAGCATTTGGGTAAAGAAAAAGGATGGTATCGTGTAGGACCTCTTGCGCGTCTTAATACTGCCGACTTTATTCCAACTCCGATGGCTCAGAAAGAATTCGAAGCATTTAAAGCTCATACAAACGGTAAACCTAATAATTACTGCTTACATACTCATTGGGCAAGACTTATAGAATTATTACATGCTGCAGAAATGATTAAGGAATTATTACTTGATCCTGATTTGCAAAAGGATGATCTTGTAATTAAAGGAACTAAAGGTAAAAAAGGTGTTGGTCTAATTGAAGCTCCTCGTGGTACATTGTTCCATCATTATGAAATTAACGAAGATGATCAGATTAAAATGGCAAATCTAATTGTTTCTACAACAAATAATAATGAGCCGATGAACCAATCTGTAAATTTCGTTGCAAAGAAGATGATGTCGGGACAAAAAGAAATTACCGAACCGATGAAAAATGCAGTTGAAATTGCAATCAGAGCTTATGACCCATGTTTAAGCTGTGCTACACATGCTTTGGGCAAAATGCCTCTTGATATTAAAATGGTTGATTCTAAAGGAAATACAATTGATCACTATAAATCATAAGATTTAATATAATTAACAAAATAAAAGTCCGTTATTTTTGCGGACTTTTTTTTTAGAGCAAAATAATATGAAAAAAATATTAGTATATGGATACGGAAATCCCGGCAGACAAGATGACGGTCTTGGAGCAAGATTTACCGAACTTTTCGAAAAATGGGTGCAAGAACAAAAACATAATAATATTAGCGTTGATTGTAATTATCAACTTAATATTGAAGACTCCGCTTATATTGCAGAATATGACCTGGTTGTTTTTGTTGATGCATCAATAGTTGAAGAAGTAGAAAACTACAAACTCGAACCCGCAAAACCCGATGATGCTACAATTGAATTTACAATGCACGCCGTATCGGTTTCATACGTCGTTGACCTGTGTCAGAAAATTTACGGCAAAACCCCCGAAGCTTATGTTCTCCATATAAAAGCTTATGAGTTTGACTTTATTGAAGAACTTACGCCAAAAGCAGCAGAAAATATGATTGAAGCATTTGATTTTTTGAAGGAGTTTGTAGGAAAACATATAATACCTTAAATCTGCAAGTGATTTCAGTTAAATTTTAATTATGCTATACAATTAAATTAATTTTCTTCTTTTTGCATATAATTCTGTCAAGTTTTTCTCTGATATGCGAAAACCTGTTCCATGATTTCTTACACCACCGGATTCTTTCAAATACATTCGCAAGTCAATCATAAGTTTGCTATTTTCAAATGCCTCTAAGAACTTTTCAGGTGTTGGGTTTTCTAGTAAATATGCTTCATTAAAATGAAAAAACTCAACATTGTTTTCGGTTTTGTTGTCAGCAAATATTAATAATAAACGGTCAAGTTTCGTCATAAACTTACCTGCCAGAACATAAGTACTCCATTCTGCAATGTCTTCTTTTTCTACAATATTTTTTAGTACAACTAAATGTTTTTGAGGTTCAGAGACCAAAATAAATCCTTGATTATTTGGGATTTTGTTATTTACGGTTGTGTAAAGAGCTTGTCTGCCTTTCTCATCAATATAACCGTATTTTTTAATAATTTCAGTTTGTTTAACTTTCCAAACGGCACGATTAAAAGTGAATAATGTAATTAAAGAGTTTACATTTTTTCTCGTTGCTTTTAATTCTACTCTACCACCAATGTCAGGAATTGCAATATTAGTTTCATCTATTCCTAGCATATTTTCCAGTAAGTGACCAATACCTGTAGGTCCTTTTCGTTGAGTTGGTATAAATCCTATTTCTTTGAGTTTTTCAAGACTTTTAATTAAATCAGGTAGTCGCATAATTAGAGTTTTTGGCAAATAACAATATATTCATTTTTCATAGTTGAAGAAGTTTTACCTTTAATATTTGAAGGACTATTTTTGTAAGGCATCCTTTTGCTCGGTATATTACGCATAATTGTTTCAATATGAGTAAAACCACAATTTTCAAATATTTGAGCAGTAATTTCATCGGTAGGAATCGTAATTCCTTTAACCGTTCTATTACCAACGACATAACATGCAAAACCGCTTTTTTTTATGACTTGTGAAACATTTTTAATAGAGTTCTCATAATCCTCATAGAAAGATATTACATCTCTTGCTCTTTCATCATCTTCGTTTTGAATTTTAGAAATTACTTCGTTTAGAACTTTACTTCCGAATTTATGATTAAATTTTCGCTTTCTGCCACCCATTAGCATATTGTCAATTTGATTTGCTGAATTGTAACCAAGCCATTCGTTAGCTAGTCTTGAATATTGACCATAAGCAACAGTAGTGCGGGAGTCTCCATAAGGAGGAGAGGTTACTACAATATCAATACTGTTTGAATTTAGGATGTTTTCCGGAATGTTTATGACAGTATTGAAATCATAAATATTTGACTTTATGCCATTTTTACAAATTTTACTAAATTCAATGAGTCCATTTTTGTTTCTCGAAAGTTTTGAAGCCATTATTCCAAAAACATCAATATCATTTTTGTCTTGTGTTTTTTTGGATCGCACCATTTTGAACTCCCCTGATTTAACATAAGAAACATCTCTAACAGTTTCACTAAAGGCAATTTTAAAAAAAAATTTAACAGAAGTTTCATTAATATTATCAATGTAGTTAAGGCTTGCACCTAGTTTTTCTTGTGTGTTTTTGCTAAACCAATAATCAATATTTATG
>SLSH01000324.1 GCA_007130555.1 Bacteroidales bacterium | reverse complement strand
GGTGATGAAGGAGACAAATTAATATTCAGAATATTAAATTCGGGAGATTTTCTGAAAAAAATGGATGAAAATGATTTTAATAAACCTGACTTATCAAAAATTGTAAATAAAATTTCCGAAAAAGGGTTAAGATATGACCTTACTGTCCCCTTTGCAAGATTTGTCGTAAAAAATCAGAACGAATTAACACTCCCTTTTAAACGATATCAAATTCAACCTGTCTGGCGGGCTGATAAACCTCAAAAAGGAAGATACAGAGAATTTTATCAATGCGATGTGGATGTTATCGGCTCAAAAACAATGATAAACGAATATGAATTAATACAAATAATTAATTCCGTTTTTGAAAAACTTAAAATAAATGCTCACATTAAAATTAATAACAGAAAAATCCTTGCAGGAATATTCGAAATTGTCGGAGAAGCCGATAAATTTATTCCTATTACGGTTGCAATTGATAAAATTAATAAAATCGGTATTGATAATGTTATTGAAGAATTAAATAAAATCGGACTCTCGAAAAATGCAATTAAAACTCTTGCAAATTTATTAGACAAAAAAAATAATTCAAATAATAATATATCCGAATTAAAAAATATTTTAACAAATAATCCCACAGGAAAAGAAGGAATCGAAGAAATCGAAAAAATTTTAAATTACCTTGAAAACGATAATTTATTTGTAAAAGTAAATTTTGATTTTAGCCTTGCAAGAGGATTAAGCTATTATACCGGAACAATTTTTGAAGTTATTGCCAATGATGCCGAAATAGGAAGCATTTGCGGAGGCGGTAGATATGACGACCTGACAGAAATGTTCGGATTAAAAGATATTTCGGGTGTAGGCGTTTCTTTTGGTGCCGAAAGAATTTACGATGTAATGGAACAACTAAATCTGTTTCCCGAATATGCTTATACAAGTACAAAAGTTATATTTATAAACTTCGGAGAAAAAGAAGAAAATAAGTGCATACAACTTGCAAAAGAATTAAGAAAAAAAGGAATAAGCACGGAAATATATCCCGAACAGGCTAAACTAAAAAAGCAAATGCAATATGCAAATAAGAAAAATATACCTTATGTTATAATGATTGGCGAAGAAGAATTAAATTCAGAAACTCTTACAATTAAAAATATGAACTCCGGCGAACAAAAAACCATTAAAGCTGAAGAGTTAATTAGGTTTTTCGGATAAACTTTGCGTTATAATTTTCCATTAATTTAATTTTCCAAGAACTTTTTTAATTCTGGCAAATGCTTCATTCAGATTATCTTCTGATGTAGCATACGAGATTCTCAAACAATCTGGCGACCCGAAAGCAGTTCCTGCAACAGTTGCAACTTTTGCCTCACTTAGAATATATAATGCCAGGTCGTCAGAAGTATTTATAAGAGTTTTTCCGTCAGATTTACCAAAATAGTCCGAAACATCGGGAAAAACATAGAAAGCTCCCTGCGGGGAATTAGGAATAAATCCCGGAATATCTTTGATATGTTCAAGAACAATTTTCAATCTTTTTTCAAAAACTTTTGTCATTTCTTTACACACTTCACTTCCCGCACTAATTGCGGTCTCCGCTCCCATCTGTGCAATAGTACAAGCTCCCGAAGTAAATTGTCCTTGTAATTTTGTACAAGCTTTTGCAATTTCAATTGGTGCTCCCATATATCCTATTCTCCAGCCTGTCATAGCATAAGCTTTTGAGACGCCATTTATTACAACGACTCTGTTTTCCATAGCTTTAAATTGTGCAATGCTCTGATGTTTTCCTGAAAAATTTATATGCTCGTATATTTCATCAGAAATTACAATTATATCGGGATATTTTGCTAAAACACCGGCAAGTTCTTCCAGTTCTTCTTTTGAATACAAATCACCGGTAGGATTTGACGGAGAGCTGTATAATAATGCTTTTGTTTTCGGCGTAATTGCATTTTCTAATTGTCCGGCAGTCATTTTAAAATCATTTGAGAGTTCGCAATTTATTACAACAGGAACCCCTTCGGCAAGTTTTACCATATCTACATAGCTTACCCAGTAAGGTGCCGGAACGACAACTTCATCTCCTTTATTTATAATGCACAATAAAGCATTTATTATTGAATGTTTAGCTCCGGATGAAACTACTATTTGTTCGGGAGAAAAATCCAGATTATTTTCTTTTTTAAATTTTTCGGAAATTACTTTAAGTAAAGAAGGAAATCCCGGAACAGGCGGATAAAAAGTAATATTATTATCAATTGCTTCTTTAGCCGCTTTTTTAATATGTTCGGGGGTATTAAAATCCGGTTCTCCTATGCTGAGATTAATAACATCAAAGCCCTGAGCTGCCAAATCTCTGCTTTTTTGTGTCATCGCCAAAGTTGCCGAAATGGCAAGATTATTAATTCTGTCGGATATTTTATTCATAATATAAGATTTAAATATTTTTTGCTAATATAATGAGTTTATAAAAATATTATATAATATTGTAAAATATTATTAAACATAAATTTAAAAATAATTATTATGGTCGGAGAAATATTAAAAATTACCTTACCTTCTTTAGTGGTTTTTTTTACAGCGGTATATACATTGCGTGCCATGATTAAAAAGGAGAGAGATAATCGTCGTATAGACATTGTTCTGCAAAACCAAAAAATGATAACACCCTTAAGGTTACAAGCTTATGAAAGGATTATGCTTTTTTTAGAAAGAATCAGTCCTAATAGTGTAATAATGCGTCTTCAGACACCGGAGATGACTGTTAAGCAGTTACAAAAGGAAATGCTTGTTATTATCCGTACAGAGTTTGAGCATAATCTATCCCAACAGTTATATTTATCAATAGATGCATGGGAGGAAGTAAAAATTGCGAAAGAAAAAACCATTAAAATAATAAATACGCTGGTAGATGAACTTAAACCTGATGACAGTGCAATGAAATTAAGCCAACTGATTTTTGAAGAACTGATTGAAATGGAGCAAACTCCAAGTCAGAAAGCTATCAATATTTTAAAAGAAGAGGTGAGACTGTTATTTTAGGAATAATACCGATATGAATAAATTGAAGTTTATTCTTCCATTATTTTTCCGATGGCATTTTCATATCTTTCTTTAACATCCACAATATATCCGTAAGAAATATCATCAACTCTTAATTCTCCTTTGGTAACATGTCCTACCGTTGAAAACGGAAAGTTTTTTTCAAGCATAAAATCAATAAAATCATGTTCTTTTTCCGAATTAACCGAAACAACAACTCTACCTTGTCCTTCTCCGAACAAATAAGCGTCTTTTCTGACTTCGGCAGCTGTTGTAATATCAAATCCCAGCATATTTGGTATAGCCGACTCTACAAGAGTAATATAAATCCCTCCTTCCGACACATCATGCATTGAGCTTACAATATTTCGTTTAGCAAGTTCCTGTAAAATTTTAACAAGATTTACTTCGTGTTCGAGATTAAAAAACGGAGCAGTAGATTTTTTAATATTATGATAAGAGAACAAATACTCTGATGATGATAAATCATTACAGCATCTGCCAAGCATAAAAATCATGTCTCCTTTTTTTCGAAATGCCATTGAAGTTTGGTATGATTTGTCTTTTAAAATTCCGAGCATACCGATTGTAGGCGTAGGATTAACAGGCAGAGGTTTTCCCTTTTTTATTGTTTGATTATAAAACGAAACATTTCCACCTGTAACAGGAGTTTCAAAAGCTCTGCAAGCAGTTCCCATCCCTTTTACTGCATTTACAAATTGCCAGTATGATTCGGGATTTAACGGTGAGCCGAAATTTAAGCAATTTGTAATAGCAATCGGTTTTGCTCCCGTACATGCAACATTTCTTGCTGCTTCGGCAACTGCAATCATTGCTCCTATTTCGGGATCTGCTTTTACATATCTGCTGTTACAATCAGTAGTTACCGCAAGAGCAGTATTTGTACCTTTTATATTTATTACTCCCGCATCAGCAGGACGGTTGGTTGTTAAATTATTTGTACGCACCATTGTATCATATTGCTCATAAATCCATTTTTTTGATGCAATATTCGGGTACTGAATTAAAAAATCTGCTACTTCGCGTAAATTTTCAGGCTCGGGAATATCATCCTGATTAAATTTTTTGAACTCTTTATAATATGCAGGCTCTGAAAATTCTCTGTCATAAACAGGAGCACCTCCGCCCAAAACAAGACTATCGGCAGGAACTTCCGCAACAAGTTTATTATTGTAATAAAAATACAATTTATCATCGTTTATTACTTCTCCGATTTGCTGACAATTTAAGTCCCATTTATCAAAAATATCCTTAACAATTTTTTCTTTCCCTTTTTTGATGCATACCAACATTCTTTCTTGTGATTCAGATAATAAAATTTCCCATGCTTCTATATTTTTCTGACGAAGCGGAACTTTGCTGAGGTCTATTTTCATTCCGCATTTTCCTCTTGCCGACATTTCGGATGTTGAACAAATAATCCCTGCTGCACCCATATCCTGCATCCCAACAATAGCATCAGTATTTGCAAGCTCTAATGTTGCTTCAAGCAGAAGTTTTTCCTGGAACGGGTCTCCAACCTGAATTGATGGTATATCATCGGCAGAATTTTCATCTAAATCTGCCGAGGCAAATGTAGTTCCGTGAATTCCGTCTTTACCTGTTGATGAACCGACGATATAAATAGGATTTCCTTCTCCTTCGGCAATTGCAGAAATAGTTTTTCCTTTTTCAACTATTCCGACAGACATTGCGTTTACCAATATATTATCATTATAGGATTCATCAAAATAAACTTCGCCTCCGAGAACAGGAACTCCGAAAGAATTGCCATAATCTCCGATTCCTTTTACCACTCCTTTTAAGAGCCATTTTGTTCGGTCATTTTCAATATTCCCAAAACGCAAAGAATTTAATTGAGCAATAGGTCTTGCTCCCATTGTAAATATATCTCTGTTGATACCTCCCACTCCTGTGGCTGCTCCCTGATATGGCTCTACCGCCGAAGGATGATTATGCGACTCTATCTTAAAAGCACAGGCAAGATTATTACCAATATCAACAAGTCCTGCATTTTCTTCTCCGGCTTCGGTAAGCAAACATCCCCCTTCTCTGGGCAATGTCTTTAACCATTTTATTGAGTTTTTATATGAGGCATGCTCACTCCACATAACCGAATAAATACTTAACTCTGTAAAATTTGGTTCTCTGCCGAGATATTTTTTTATCATCTCAAATTCTTCGGGAATAATTCCCAGTTCTTTTGCTACTTCTAAAGTTACTTTTATTTCAGACATATTATATTATATTTTTACAGAACAAATATAAATATAATTGCCAAGTATTAACAAAGATATTCATCTAAAATAATGAGATATTTATTAACAATAGTTTTAATATTTTTCCGGAAAAATACAAGTAGCTTATCAAAACCATATTTTGAAGCAGGTGTAGGAGTTGAAAATATTTTAAATCGGTATTATTTTTTAACGTACTTGTTTCTAAATTCATCCAAAAAAACTTTTAAATCAGGTGTTCCTATTTCCTGAAGTTCGTAACCAATTTTTACACATGGCTTATTAATTTTAATGATTCTATTAATATCAATAGGGGTCGCAATTAAAACAACGTCACAAGGAGTATTTTCAATAGTTGTTTCTAAGTCTTTAATTTGCTGAGCACTATATCCCATCGAAGGAAGCACTTTCCCTAATTCAGGATAAACTTCAAAAGTCTCCTTAATTTTACCAACGGCATAAGGCCTTGGGTCAACCAACTCTATTGCTCCATATTTTTGAGCGGTTACACTACCATAGCTATATTCAATCTCACCATGAGTTACAGTAGGTCCTTCTTCAATAACTAAAACTCTTTTACCTTTAATTAATTCAGGTTTATCAACAAAAGCTGGCGAAACAGCATCAACTACAGTTGCAGTTGGATTTAATTTTGAAATATTTTTACGAACCAACTGTAAGTCTGAAAGGTCACAACTTTCAATTTTATTTACCACAACAACATCTGCAATTCTTAAAGTAGTTTCTCCCGGATAATAAGTTAATTCGTGTCCTGCACGTTGAGGATCGACTATCGTAAACATTAAATCAGGCTTAATAAATGGGAAATCGTTATTTCCTCCGTCCCAAAGAATAATATCAGCATCTTCTTTTTCTGCTTGACGAAGAATTTCTTCGTAATCTATTCCTGAATATATTATATTGCCTCGAACTACGTGTGGCTCATATTCTTCCATTTCTTCAATTGTACACTGATGAAATTTAAGGTCTTCAACTTTTTCGAAGCGTTGTACTGCTTGTTTTACTAAGTCGCCATAAGGCATAGGATGTCTAATTACACAAACTTTTAACCCTTTTTCTTGTAATAAGTCAATAATTCTTCTTGAAGCTTCACTTTTTCCTCCTCCAGTTCTAACAGCTCCGGTAGCAATAACAGGTTTTGTAGATTTTAACATAGTATCTTCCAAACCTAAAAGTTTAAAATTTGCGCCAGCAGCATTAACAATAGAACAAATGTTCATAACATTCACATAATGCATATCAGAATATGCAAAGACACAGTCATCAACATTTAACTCTTTTATTAAACGTGGAAGCTCCGACTCATTATAAATAGGAATTCCATCAGGATAAAGTTCTCCTGCTAATTCGGCGGGATATTTTTTTCCATCGATATCCGGAATTTGAGCAGCAGTAAAAGCTACAACATTATACTGTGACTTACCTCTGTAATACATATTGAAGTTGTGGAAATCTCTTCCTGCAGCTCCAATAATAAGTACATTCTTCTTAGCCATAATTTTAGATTTAAAGATTTAACATTAAAATTTTGACAAAAATAATTTTTTTAATGTTAATATCGAATACTTATTTTGGTAAGATTACGAAAAAGCTCTTAAAATGCTATTAAACATATTTTAAAAGAAATTATGGCTCTATCTCTATTTTAACTAAGGGTATAATAGGGGATAAGGTATAAGGGGGTGCTC
>SLSH01000343.1 GCA_007130555.1 Bacteroidales bacterium | reverse complement strand
TCTCGGGGCGGGCGAATCCTGAGTCTGACGCTTCAGAGCCATCCGAATCCTCTTCATCTTCAGACTCACCTGTAGCTGCGGTAACCGGCGCGCTCGGATCATACGATCCGCTCCGTGGCAGGATGCCTCCGATGTCGTATGTCGAACCATCGGAGCGCTCAACCTCTTGCGGGAGTACGCAGAACGGATTGAACTGAGCATAATTGGTCGCGGGAGGACCATACCCACCAGAAGGAGTTTTCGGACGCTTCGTACGTGGGTGGATCCGATCAGGATC
The DNA here is from genome assembly GCA_007130555.1 of Bacteroidales bacterium. Lineage (GTDB taxonomy): Bacteria > Bacteroidota > Bacteroidia > Bacteroidales > ML635J-15 > SLSH01. The sequence goes on along the minus strand of SLSH01000343.1, from coordinate 6,867 downwards.
ATTCGGATACATCTCGAAGTGAAGGTGAGCACCCGTCGACGTACCGGTATTCCCAACCAAACCAATCGGATCACCCTGACGGACAGGGTACTGTTGGTTCTTATACAAATCCGCTAGAACGCTCACGTGAGTACTCCCCTCAGAAAAACTATCACTCCTCCCGGAAGCCCGAATCTCGTCAATTCGCGAGAAATATTCGAATACGCTTCCCGGAGCAAGATGAGCATATATCGCAAGGAAGTCCCCGTGATCAATCACAAGATGTTCACCGAACCCGTTACCGAGAGAACCAGCGCAGGCATCCTCTGCCCTCACAAGACCCTCGCGGACACCTTCATCACCTGAAGAATATATACCCATGGCACCCTTCGGGTAGTGATGGGGAAAAACCGAGTACGCGCATATCTCAGCATACACAACCTTCCCATCGGCAATAGACTGAACCACCCCATCAGGGAAGTACTCGAACACCGTACCGGGGAATTCCCTCGCCGAGAATACGAAGGGGTCAGGCTGAATATCAAGACCACGATGGTATGTGTACGGCGGATCATCCCACGATAGTGCTGGAGGACCCCAGCACTGGGTGAACCTTCCGATATCTTCTAAGGGCCAGATGAAATCGGTGTGGCGTTCGGGAACGATCACGTACGGGTATATCTGATACTCGTTATAGCCGAGAAAGGGGTGGTGCGTGACGTGCGTCACCGGGTCGTCGAGACAGAGGAGCCGTCCGGGGCGAGGCGCTCCGGAGTGAATCATCGATGCACTGACCGCCGCTCGGAAGACGCGTTCTTGTATCTCTCTTCCGAGCGTATCATCGTTTATGAGATCAACCGATCGTTCTCGAAGACACTCGTCGACGAACGTGTGGGGGATCGAGACGAACACGTACGGTGCTCCGGATTCGATGATATCCGCGAAGAAGTCGCTTTGAGGCCTCATCTCCGGAATGACCGCGTACGGGTCTTTGAGGATCGCATGCTCATCAATACGGTTCTCGCAGAGCGAGAGGATATCACCGATGCTAGTGTGGTCGATTTCTTCTCCGATTGAATCCACACGCGCTGTATCCTCCGGGTAGAGACCTTCGCGCTCGAAGGACGAGTCGATGAGCATCGGAAGCCCGCCGGTGTGGGGTGAGACTGCAAACCGAACCTCTGAACCATCGTCCTCATGTGTGGTGATGATGATATTCACGCCCGAATCATGTACGATGCGATCCGAAACGCTCACCGCTATGTCGCCATAATCGGATTCATCTCCTTGCTCGATCCCGAGACGAACGTAATCATCATAGTACGAGTAGAGCGCAATAGCTCCTTTAGATGGTCCGAATATGTCGCTTGAACGCACGTCAGACCCGCCTCTGTCGATAATATCGTGATCGAAGAGAAACGGTATAGTCGAGAAGATGTTGATCTTAGGCTCTTGAACCGAACAAGGACGGAGCGAACCTGCATCCGTAGGGTCGACGAGCGAGATCGTATCATCTTCCATGAGCACGACGTATCGATCACCGTTGAGCGAGTAGGTGTACTCTTCAAGACTGCGCGATGTTTCGCGTTCAAAATCGTACACTCCGTTCGTGAGCAGGAGTCTTCCTTCTTTCATACGCAAGTCATACTCGTTCGAATCAGCGAGTTCGATCGAGCCACACGAACATGATTCTTCAGATGTCACGCAGGCATCGATGATGTCCGAGAGGTATTCGAGCGTCACGATAGGGCTGAACACATCATCCGCACAGTAGGTGCGGTCGTTGTCTCGTGAGTCCTCGATTTGATCCTGAAAAGAACCTTTGTCGAAAGAAGCGTGCTCTTGTATGAGGATGTCTATCAGACCCTGTACGTGGGATCGGGTGAGGAGTTGCTCCGAGTGGACCGGTGCCAGTTCGCGATCTAACACTCCTTGTGCACGTACATCGAGCGAATCCCAATCCGGCTCATCGAGAAAAAAGAGTGCTGGAGCTATGGACTTCGCATCGAATGAGATCGAACCACCGAGGTCACGCGGGGTGATTTCAACAGAGGGGATGAGCGTAGCCGGATGTGTCTTGAGTTGCCTGTTCGTTTTTGCTTGAACCGATTCGCTGATTCTCGCTACGATCGCTTGCTCATCGGACGATCCACAGCCGTCTGCAGATACGAAAGAGCCGCTCATCTCGCATGGATATCGGTACTTGCGAAACGCGTCGGCCACGGATTCGCGCGTCATCAGGTCAACCGTTGTTTCCAAGAACCTGTTCGCATCCTCTGCTTTCTGAAACAGTTTGAACGCGATCGCAGAGCGAACACCAGTATAGTTCTCACCGATTTCATCGCTCAAGGAGCCGATCGAAATAAAGACGGTCACGATCGATACGATAACTATGAGCAAGAAGAGAAGGGGGAAGATGGGGTATTCAGCTCTCATCGAACCACACCTCCAGGGGCAGCGTGTAAGTTATCTGGAAGGCGCGTGCATGAGGTTCGGGGCCTACGTATCCCGGGACCCACCGAACCGTATTCCTCTCTCCTCCGCTTTCTACGATTCCGGCTCTGAAGAAGTCTGTTCCGTCCGCGTTGAAGGATAGTGGTGTTGCCACGGTGTCGCGCCTGTTCGGGGCAGCGGCTCGGATCGTATCGTGCACAGATGGGCGAATCGTGAGTTGAGACGGGGCCTCATCGACGCGACCGATATAAGGGAGTCTGAGTCTCGATCGAGCACTATCCGCATATACGTACGACACGTACGAAGCGATCACTTCATGACCTGATAATCCTGGTTCAGCGAACACCGAACTCATCAAGGTCAATCCTTCAGACACGGATCTCTCTGCTACAACCGAACGCGTCTCTCTGAGAGCAACATCAGAATCGATCGTTACTGTGACGCCTGTGAACAGGTTCGGAACGCCTGCAATAACAACAGTGAGACCGATGAGAAAGAGCAAGAACAGATACAACATGATATCTGCAAGACCCATGCCTCGTCTCATCAGACGATCACCTCGATCACGAGCTTTCCGGGCATCCGTACTGACGGCTCCGATTCGTCTATCACACGAACCAGGTTCTCCGAACGAACGAAAGACACGGTGGAACGACCATCGATATAGAGACCGCGAAGAACCTCGAACGTTCTTTGCTCATAGAACAGTTCACGGGTATCGAATGATCCATCGATGCTCGAGAGTTCTACACGGATGCCGACCGGAGCGAAGATGAACTCTTCGACCAACACTTCTTCCTCGTACGATGCTTCTTCTGATTCGCTGACGAAGAGATCGAGCAATGATTCCTTCGAGAACCTACCGAGCGCGATCGTACCTGGATCGTTCGGTGGCGAGAACGCATCGCTGAACAAGACCATCGCATTGAAAGAGGTAGCTTTGAGCGTTGGAGCATCATATTGCACAGATATGAGTACGGAGAAGATGTAGAGAACAAGCACAAGGCATACTGTAAAAATCATGAACCGGGGGATCCATTTGATCGCATCCCAGGCATCTTGACCTCTCCTACCGTGCAAAGATCACCACCTCAGCACCATACGCATCCATATCTTCAGAACGGACGATCACTCTTTGTACTGATCCTTCAGAACCTCGTCGCTCAACGATCCGCTCGAATTCGACGCACCCTCGCGATGGATCCGAGACGATCACCGTGACCATCTGCGCTGCTTGGATGTCACCGATAGTCACGTTGTTCGATTCGACATTCTGACACGAGGCGAGCCGATCTATCCGCACCACTCTCTCTTGGGAGATAAGAGCGATCGAAGCACCTGATACACTACTCGGCTCTGTGCGAACGACTAATCGTCTGGATTCAGAGAAGTCTGGCCTAGTTTCATCCGAACCCTCCAGGCCTTCGCCTTCGGTCTTGAGCGGATCGTAACTGAGCCTGAGTATCCCTTCTTCGGATATCGACAGCGTTGGATCGGTGAGACGTTCTATTCGGATGGGAAGGAACGTGTACCCGTGACGAGCAGCTATCGCTTCTGTAGTAAGAGCGATCTCATCAGCGGTAAATTCGAGCATGATATCCTCAAAATCGGAGAGTTTTCGTATGCTGGTGAAGAATATCATGAGAATGATCACTGAGATGATGACCCCATAAAGGAAGAAGAGCTCCGGACGGGATGCTTCATCCGTCATCTCCTCACGTCACCTCTTAGGACGATGTTCTCGTCTTCAACTCCCATCGTATACATGCCAGCCCCACTCGACCATGCACAGCGGTTCTCGATCGAGCGGGTGTTATCACCCGCAGTGACGGTGAACGCGTGTGCAGGAATCGACCGACATATCGAAGACCATCCTTCCCTGCTGAAGGAAAGGCATATGCACAGCGAACCCGGATCACAGATACCTTGGATTTCCTCAATCCTCGCAGCACAGTTGGAGTCGTCAGGTGAGCCGATGAAGACAGATTCCTCGGGTTTGACTTCGAGATTCACCGTGGTTCTTGTTTCTACCGCACGTATGCTGCGTGCGAGTTGCCGGTCAGAATCATCGCGTAACGACGCCGCTCCGATAAAGGCCTGGAATATCGCGTAGATGATCATCACGATGACAGCAGCATAGATGATCGATATGAAGAACTGTAGTGCTCCTCGCATCAACTCACCCGACAGCAGAGCGGATGATCGCGGGCACCGCTGTCACCTGGTTCGCTCGCGAACGTCTCGCACCTTCGTTCTCGGACCTCGAAGCAGAAGGCTCCCGCGCTCGGACGCTCCCAATAGCACTGGTGATCATTGAGCAGTCCTTCACCGCACGGATCTTCAACTCCGAGCACCGTTATCACCCGGTCGCGGAATATGAGGATCAGAACGATTATAACAACCACTGCGAGAATCGCATATACGATCGAACTGAACGCTACGTCAAGCCCTTTTTTGTTCATACGTCCCTTAGTATCTCTCATTCAAATACACCTCGCAGGGAGAGTTCTACTCGAAACACGTCCTGAGCAGCACGCATCAACTTCCCACACCTCAACTCCTGATTGTACACAAGTGTCGAAACAGAACGGCTTGTCTTCGAGTTGTGAAGCTACACACCATTTTCCTTCAGGACAGCTCGAAACCCCATCCCTGAAAGAGCACACCGCTCTTGGTTGGGTGAGGTATAACAGATCATGGACATACTCGTGCCCTTCAACCGACTCTATCGTCAATTCGATCCGATATACACCCTCTTCCGAGAAGGGATTGTGGATGACCGGAAAGGCCTCGAAAACCGATCCGTCGCCTTCAGCACTATTCAGAGTGCCATGTTGAGTGAGAAGGTTCTCGTTGTTCGGGCCAAATATGGTGTAGCGCAGAATCTCATCAGGCAACGGAGCGTCTGTACCTACAGTGACTTGGGTTCCGAGAACCACGTTTTCGGCTTCAATCGGTGAAGGATCAGTGTCAACAGCCTCGAACTCTCTGATATCCGCGCTTTGATCCGACAGGTCGGCAGGCAGTGGAATTATGCGTATCTCATAAGGACTCTCAGACACCACGCGAACCGTCCCAAACTCGTGTCTGACAATTCGATCGTTCCCGTCCATCACGTATTTGATTTCTATTTCTAACGAGTATGAATCAGGATCGTTGAGCGAAATCCACCGTGTGCTGAACGCGTATACCATGCCCGAACTCTCTTTTTTGACGCTTTCCGTCTCGAGCGGTATGATATCTTGATCTCCGGCCCTCGAGGTCAGGATCAGTCTCGGGTCAACCCCCCATTCTTCTCCGGCTAAAACATCGGCTTCGATCGAGAACTCTTCACCGGTAAGGATCGCTGAGCGGTACGGTTCGAAACGAGATCCTCCATCTCGTAGTTCGATAGTTGGTGTGTCGAGTAGGATCGGCTCGATAACCCCTGGACTTGAGAGGCCCGGAACCCACAGATAGAGGCCATCGTGGTGGAACACCTCATCAGAGAACGTACACTGAGCTTGACCGAACACCTCTTTCATCTCTTCTATGAATTCCTTAGCGCAGTCTTCGACACTCATCCAACCCCAGTTCCAGAACCCGGATTTGCAGTTCTTCTGACCGAACTGCTCGAACGAATCATAGGTCGAATGGCCGAAACCGCACACGTCGAATACCTTTTGATTTTGATCACATATCTTTACGATCGTGCGGCACGGTTCATTGATGCTCGCCCCCGGATTAGGAGAATACCCTCCCATAGAGCTTTCATCCCTATCAAAACCTAAGGAGTCGAGCGTAACCTGTGGCAGGTTGTGCCGTATGAATTCGAACTCGAACCGTCTGAGCAGGACCGATGCATCATCACTCGTACGCCTCCCGGACGCCTCATACACCACTCGCCCGTACGCTTGACCACTGGGCGGGCTTACCGTCATCGTACAATCCACCCGTGCGTTTCCTCCTTCGAAGTCCGATTCTGCAGGGGTGTATTCGTTTCCGTCACAGACCAATACGTAGCCACGCGGTATAGATGCCTCCACGTTCGTAACAACACCCGTATCCGTAACCTCAGTCGCGCTACTGATGAGAAGAGGCCTCGCATCATCTTCCATACCGAGCAAGTTACGTGCGAAGTCGATCAGACCTATGCCGATGCCTTCGCCATGCCCGTACGATCGTCCCAATATGAGTGCCATAATCAGAACGACTACTGCTATGAGAACGAGCTGAGCGATGTGCATGTGGATCGCGCGCATCACGTGAACCTCAACCTGTCGATAACCTCAGAGAGTAACTCCTCTGTCGGTCCTCGAAATACAAAAATCAAACCGATGATGACCAGAAGCGTAAGAAGCCCTAGGATGAGCCATCCTGTTGTGCTCAGCGCAATTCCTCTCATCGTGACACCTCGATACGATCACATCTGAGTTCATCCCTTAAAACTTCCTC
>SLSH01000062.1 GCA_007130555.1 Bacteroidales bacterium | reverse complement strand
GTAATTACGGGTTTATTCTGATTTAAATAAGCGAATAGTCTGTTATCATCAGACATTTGAGTTTCGGCATATTTAGTCCATACATATTTAAGTTTTTCTTCATCAAAACTGTCTGTACCTATATTATCAATATTTATACGGGATTGATTATTTTCTTCTTCCTGTGTTGTTGAATTATTTTCTGATTTTTTTGTTTCGGATTCGATTAATCCGCGAATAGAATGGCTTTTAATCGTAGTGCTACCGGTTGTAATTTTCGCAATATTATCATTTTCACTTTTATCGTCAATTTCTGTTTCCTGTTTATTATTTTGTTCTGTATCTTTTGCAATTTTATTATCTTCTACTTTAGTACTATCCGGCTTGGCTGAACTATCTTTTTTTGCAGTTTCTTCTTTTTTATATGTTTCGGTTTTTTCATTTACCTCTACTTCGAAATTCTGAGGATTGCTTAACTTAGAGATTTTAAGCAGTGTTAATTCTATCAGCAATCTTTTATTCTGGCTTTGTTTATACTTAAAATCTGCTTCATTAGATAAGTTAATAGCATTAAATAAAAAAGCCACGGAACATTCTGCAGAATACTTTATGTATTTTTCTTTAATATTTTTTCCGACTTCGAGAAGTTCAATAGTTTTCGGTTCTTTACAAATCAGCAGATCTCTGAAATGAGATGCAAGTCCGTTAATAAAATGTGCACCTTCGAATCCTTTATTAAGGATTTCGTCAAAAATAATCAAAGTTTCGGTATAATCACATTCTAAAAAAGCTTGTGTAAGCCTGAAAAAATATTCATAATCGAGGACATTAAGATTTTTAATAGTTTCGTCATAAGTAATATTTTTCCCTGTAAAACTCACTATCTGGTCGAATATTGAGAGAGCATCTCTCATTGCTCCGTCAGCTTTTTGAGCAATAATTTGCAGTGCATCCTGTTCGGCAGATATATTTTCACTTTGAGCGACAAACTCTAGTCTTTTGCGGATATCTTCTACTTTAATTCTGTTAAAGTCAAAAATCTGACACCGAGATAAAATTGTAGGTATAATTTTATGTTTTTCGGTTGTTGCAAGAATAAATACTACGTGTTTAGGCGGTTCTTCGAGAGTTTTAAGAAAAGCATTAAAAGCCGAGCTGGACAACATGTGCACCTCGTCAATTATATAAACGCTGTAACTGCCTATTTGCGGAGGTATTCTTACCTGATCAATAAGGTTTCTGATATCGTCAACAGAATTATTTGAAGCGGCATCTAATTCGTGAATATTTAAAGAACGTAGTTTATTAAAAGCCACACAAGATTCGCACTGATTACATGCTTCAAAATCATCAGTAGGACTACTGCAATTTATTGTTTTAGCAAATATTCTGGCACATGTAGTTTTTCCGACACCTCTGGGACCGCAGAACAAATATGCCTGTGCAATTTGTTTTGTTTTAACGGAATTTCTTAAGGTTATTGTAATTGAGTCCTGCCCTACTACCGAGTCAAAATTATCCGGTCTGTATTTTCTTGCTGATACAATATAATTATCCATTAAATAAAATCTTTTGTTACAAAAATAAACAAAATGTATTAAAAAGCATTAATATTTATTAAAACAAATATTAACAAAATCAAAAAAAATAAAGTTTAAAATTAAAAAATGCTAAAATTACGGATTATGATTCAATCAGGTTAAACATCATTAATTTTTCGATTTTCGTATCCTGAATTTTCAAAATTTTAAATTTAAAAATATTTTCATCATCAGATATTTTGATAATATCTTCTTCTTCCGGAAAATTTCCATAATGATATAAAACATAACCGGCAATAGTTTCATAATCTTCGGACTCTGTTAAATTAAGTCCAAATTCTTCATTGATTAAATCAACTTCATGTCTGCCTGAAAATATATAATTTCCATCTTTAGTAATTTGGGGAGAGAAATCGGGATTATCGTGTTCGTCTTCTATATCTCCAAAAATTTCCTCAATAATATCTTCTATTGTAACAATTCCCTCTGTTCCTCCGAATTCATCAACAACAACGGCAAGGCTTTTATTATTATCTATAAATTGTTCAAAAAGATTTTTGGCAGACATACTTTCCGGTACAATCATAACCTGTCTTAGTACGGAGCTCAAATTTTTAGGTTTTTTAAAAATATCTTTTACATTTATGTATCCTACGATTTCATCAATATTATTTTTATAGACCAATATATTTGAGAATCCTGTTTTAATAAAAATATCAATAAGATCATTAAGTTCTGTTTCGTAGGGCACGGCTTGTATATCACCTCTTGGGACTACACATTCCCGTAATTTTATTTTAGAAAAATCCAGTGCATTTTGAATCATTTTAAACTCCTGTCCGGATTGATTAGTATTAGAGTTACATTTAGAATTTTCGATGATATCAATAATGTCAATTTTACCAAAAACCTGTTCATTTGTATTATCATCAATATTAATATTTGCAAATTTACTAAGGATTAAACGAGATAAGCATATCATAAAATTCACTATCGGTTTAAACATATAAAAGAAAATTATAAGCGGTACTGCAAAAATTTTAAGTGATAAATTGCTTATTGTTCTGAATAGTGTTTTGGGAATAAATTCTGCAAAAAACAGGATTATCAGTGTTGATAAAATGGTTTGAATTAATAATGTTGCAAATTCTCCTGATATATATGGTGTTATAAATGAGAGGATTATTTTTGCCATAAAAATCCCGTAAATTACTAAGGCAATATTATTACCGAGTATAATTGTTGATATATATTGTGATGGTTTATTTATTAATTTTGATAATATTTTAGAGGATAAATTGTTTTTTTTTATATCTAACTCTAACTTTAATTTGTTAGCTGATAAATATGCTATTTCCATTCCTGAAAAGAAAGCAGAAAACAACAATGAAACAATAACTATTATAAAATCAATCATTATGATATATTTCTATTTCTTTTTTCCGCGTTTTTTCTTTGCATTCGTCTTACTACAAACATTCCGAAACTGATAACAGCAAGTAAATACATCAACCACACATTATCAGCTCCTACTTTATTTGTATATCTAATTGCAATTATTAAACAAAACAGCCCCATGGCTATCCATGCATATTCAATAATAATAATAAATATTCGTTTATTCATCTTCATCAATTATAATTGTTCCTGTAGGATTTAATATTCTCCATTTAGAAAAATCCTGATTAGATTCAAATCCTCTGCCGAATAAAATTTCTTTTTGAGTTTTAATTCTTACAAAATTATCCGAATAAATTCTTTCATTGTCTAAGTCCCAATATAATAATTCGGTATTTAAACTTTCGTCTTCGGCAATGTTATTTACTTCCACATTATATTTTGCTTCCCAAATTTTTTCGTCAATGTAATATATTGCATATTGGCTTTTAAGTGTGGCAGTTGTTTCCATGTAATTATCAAAAAATTCGACTTCAATACCTTTCGGATATTCGTCATAATTTTCTTCGGTATATTCATATCTGATTAGTTCCTGTGCATATATTTTAACTTGTACAATTCCCGAGTCGCTATAATAAGTTTCGAGTTCTTTTACAATAAACGAAGGGAATTTACTATCTGCTGTGATTTCAGAAATAATTTCCACATCGCTTTTACATGAAAAAAACATTAAGTTTGACATCAAAATCAACCCGATGTAAAGTATTATTGATATTTTCTTTTTCAATTTATTTGAGATATCTTACAGTTGTTTTTTCGTTTATCCAGCATCCTACGGTAAAAGTATCCCCTTCATGCACGTCTTCCCAGAATCCTTCTTCCTGAGTCGGGAAATTAGCGGAATATCTTGTAATAAACTCGTTAGCATCGTCCATGACTGAGGGGTCGATATTTCTGGCTCTTACAAACTGATCAACGACTACCCACCATATAGCTTTTCTTTCGAATGAAGTTTCTCCGCAGTCTCTTCCTCCTGCGGCATAAATTCTTCCGATGAGCATATATGCTCTTCCGTGATTCGGATTAATTGAGATAGTATTTCTAACAGTACTTCTTGCTCTCGGGTATTGATTTAACTGTCCGAAATATAATAATGCCAACTCGTAGTAAATATCTGCTTTTCTTAAATCATCCTCTTCCAACTCTATGGCTTCGAGATAAAATTCTTCGGCTTTTTCGGATTCATTTTTTCTGAAATAACTTTGAGCAATAGATAGTGCAGCACCGGCTGTTTTTTCATCGTTATAAACTATTATTGCCGCTTTCATATATAAATCTCCTTTACATTCATCTCCTTCGCCTCTGTCAAGCAAATCTATTATTTTTTTTGCCAATTCAATATCTTCGGGATTGTTTTTTAATTGTGGTCCGAAAAGGCTAATAATAGCATCACAATCAGCGGCATTACTGTTAACAAATAATTCTTCTACTCTTTCTTTAACTGCTTCTACTCTTGAAGTTCTGTTTTTGTCATCGGAATTTTCTATTTGAAAGTTTAAAACATCGGTAATTTCGGAATATAATGTTACAATTTCTTCGGCATTTAACACGTCATTTTCAAACAAAACAACTGCAATATTTTTATAATATCCTAAAACATGAAATTCTGTTTGATTTCCTCCAACGTCAAAAGACTTTTTCATTATTTCATAAGCTTCAACCAATTCTGCAGGTCTATGTTTTAATAGAGCAATAGCTTTGCGTCCCAGCACCATTGATTTCTGGTCGTAATATTTAATTCTTTGGTCATAAACCATCATAAGAGTGTCTATATAAGTTTCTTTTGTTTTATCATCAGGAGCATTTTCGATGTAATATTCAATAATATCCACTCCGTTTATGTATATATTTCTTGTTGAGCCCGGGCAATTGTTAAAACACCATCTCCATGCGGTTATCGCATCTTTAAAATTTCCTTGATTAAAGAATTCGGTATAAGTAGATAAATTAATACGACATCTTTCAGGGTCATCTCCCATATCTCTATCCTGTCCGTATATGACGCTGCCAATCATTAAACTTCCAGCTATTATCAATATTATTTCTTTTAGTTTCATAATTTTATTGTTTTATTTAGTTTATTCAAATCTTCGTCTTTCAAACCATCTGTCTGTCAGATTAAAACTCAGTGCAAAAATAACATAATTTTCTTTAATCAAATCATTTCTCAACGTACCTCTTTGTCCAATTTGCACAGACAAATTAAAAGATGTTTTAGAACGTTCCATTGGTAACCCAAATCCAAAACTTATGCCAAAATCATTAATTTGTTCTTGATTTTCGTTTAAATTCAAATATGTATTAGTAAAATGGACACCTGTTCTATAACTTACAGCCTGCGAATATCTGTAAGCATAGCCGGTTTTTCCTATTGGTTTATATTCCAGTCCAAAATTGTAGCTATTCGTATTATTTAATGAATATTCTACGTCAAAAAATTTTGCATCAGACCAGCTTTGTGTAGTAAAATCAAATGCTAATAAAAGTTTTTCATTATGTTCTAGGCATACTCCAAATCCGATTTTTTGTGGTATTGTAATAGTTCCAGTCATATTATAATTATCTAATGTATCTACAATTGCGCTACCTCCGAGGCTAAGCGAATTAAATTTCATTACGGATTTAGTTCCTTTAATAAATGAATTGTAATTATAAATACCTCCGAGATGTAAGTTATTAGCGGCGTTTATTTTAAGTTTATACTGCAATCCGAAGTCAAACATAAAATCACTAACAGACGTACGTGTTCTTTCCAGAATATTAACGTATGCTCCTGAGTCGTCATCAAAATTAATAGCATTATTTTTATCAATTATTCCAAATAAATAAGAAGCATTAACTCCTATATTTAGGTTTTCAACAGGCGTAAAAGCGTTAGACCAAAATATTTTATTATATCCTCCTCTTCCTGCATAACGATAATTTTTTTTGACATCAAATATTACGGAATCGTGAGATATTATATCGTAATCAACATTACTGTACGGAGAAGCTCCCAATCTGGTTGCCCACCACTCTGTAATTCTAAAACCGATGATAAGATGAGAAATTTGCAAATCAGACTTGATTTGAGATAATGGCGGATTATCAATTTCATAATATCTGTATCCCCCATTAATACCGAAATCAAAAATAAAACTCAGAGAGTCTGTATAAGCTACTCCGGCGGGATTCATGCAATTTATATAACCTTGCGAAGGAACTGCATAGCTTACACTTCCCATGCCCATATTTCTTGCGGAAGTATTATTTATTAAGTCTCCTACACCGAATTTTGAATAAGGAGATTCTATTTTTCCCTGTCCTGACACATTTATTGTACATACAATAAATAATATATAAATAATTTTTTTATGCATTTAAGTCTAATATTTTTTTTAAGCCTATTGCTGTTAAATTTTCAAGCACAAAAATGTCATTTTTAATTAACATATCAAAGAAAAAAGCATCTCCACCCGTAAAAATAATTTTAATATCTCTGTATTTCTTCTTAAATTCGCTAATATAAGCGTTTACTTCATATATAATTCCATTTTGCACTCCGCATATTATTGCATCATTTGTTGTTTGTCCCACAAATTTTTTATTATTCTTCTCAATATTAAGTAACGGTAACTTATCCGTAAAATTATGTAAAGATTTAAATCTTATATTAATTCCCGGAGAAATATTTCCGCCGATATATCTGTTTTCTTTTTCAATAATATCATAGGTAATGGCAGTACCTGCATCAATCACTAGAATATTATTATCAGGGTAAATGCCTGCAGCTCCGCAAACAACGGCAATACGGTCTTTTCCGAGGGCTTCGGGAGGATCGTATTCTATTTTAACCGGTAATTTTAAATTATTATTAAAATCCAGGGTACTAAAATTTTGCTTTATATGCATGTAAATTTTATCGGATTCGGATTTAACCGAAGAGATAATTGCCTTTTTAATCGTGTTTTTTCTTGTAATTAGATTATTAATATATTTTGAAGCCTTATCTGTGTCTGAGGTTTTTGTTTCTTCAATAATTTTATCATTTTTAAAAATAAAAAATTTATAAAAACTATTGCCAATATCAACTATCAAATCCATTACATCAGTTTTTTAAAAACGGATAAAATTACAACTAATTTATTTTTTTTAATAATACAGCCCAAGATCCGCTAGTTTCAGGT